>JAQSXO010000357.1 GCA_029256625.1 Cellulosimicrobium sp.
CGCGACGGCGCGGCGGCGCTGCGCGACGAGGCCGCGCTGCACGAGGTCGCGGGCCAGCTCGGCCTCGACGCCGACGACGTCGTGGCAGCCGTCGAGGCGGCGTCCGGAGAGCGGCTCGCCGAGGAGCCGGCCGTCGCCCCTCGCCCGGCGTTCGTGCTCGCCGACGGTGACGAGGTCGTGCTCACCGGGTCGATGTCGCGCACGCGCGAGGCCTGGGAGCGCGACGTGCGCGCGGCAGGCCTCTCCCCCTGGCCCTACGTGACGCGCCGGACCCGGCTGGTCGTCGCCGCCGACCCGGACTCGCTCTCCACGAAGGCCCGCACCGCGCGCCGGTACGGCATCCCCGTGGTCACTGAGGCCGCGTTCGGGACGCTCCTCACGGCGTCCTCCGCCACGAGCGGGCGCGCGCCCGACACCGCGGTGCGACGCTGGGCGTCATGAGCCCGAAGGCCCCGCGCGGCACCGACACCCCGGCCGGGACCGCCACCGACGTCGACGCGCTCGTCGACGGGCTCTTCGCGCTGCCGCTCGAGCAGTTCGTGGTCGCCCGTACCGCGGCGGCGAAGGAGATCAAGGCGTCCGGGGACGCGGTCGGCGCCGAGCGCGTGGGCCGGCTCGCGAAGCCGACCGTCGCCGCGTGGGTCGTCAACCAGGTCGCGCGCGAGCGGCCCGACGACATCGCCGCGCTCGTCGCTCTCGGGGACGAGCTGCGCGACGCGACGGAGGACCGCGACCGCACGCGGATCAGGACGCTCGACCGGCTGCGGCGCGAGCGCGTGGAGCGCGTCGTGGGCGAGCTGCGCGACGCGGGCGAGGTCGCGGGCCGCGCCGTGTCCGCGACGGCGCTCGACCGGCTCTCCGAGACGCTCACCGCCGCCGTCATGGACCCCGACGCCGGGGCCCTCGTCCGCGCCGGGCGCCTCTCGCAGGCGCTCCAGCACGTCGGGTTCGGGATCGTCGACGAGGGTGGCGAGCCCGCCGACGTCGTCGAGCTGCGGGCGCGCACCGGTGCCGCCGACGAGCACGGCTCGGGGACCGCGACGGCCGCGGGCGGGGAGAGCGACGGCACGGGCGGCGCGGGGTCCTCCCCCGACGACGCCGAACCACCGGAGGACGCCGTCGCGGCGGCCGAGCGCGAGGTCGAGGAGACCGCGGCCGAGGTCGACCGCCTCGAGGCCGAGCGCGACGAGGCGGATGCCCGCGTGCGCGAGGCGGGCGACGCCGTCGGGCAGGCGGAGGAGGCCCTGGGGCGCGTGGAGGACGAGCTGGCCCGGCTCGCCGACGAGCGCGAGGAGCTGCGGGCGCGGCTCGGCGAGGCCCGCGACGCCGAGGCCACGGCCCGCGAGTCGCTCGACGGCGCCGACGCGCGGCTCGACGAGGCGGAGGAGCGCGCCGCGGCCGCTCGCAAGGCCCGACGCGCCGCGCGCCGCGGCTGACACGCCCGTAGCCGGTCAGTCCTGTGGGCCCTCGGGGCCGTCGGCGGCGGGCTCGCCCGGCGTGGTGAGGAGGTCGCGTGCCTGCTCGGCCGCGCGCGCCATGCTCTCGCCCACGAAGTCGAGGAAGCGCGCCATGTTCTCGAGCCGCACTCCGGCCGGGTTGCTCCGGCCGAGGATCGCGACCCCCTGACGAGCAGTCTCCGCGAGCTCCGCGTTGTTCCGCGCCGCGGCGATCATGGACTGGAACCAGACGTCGCCGTCGGCGACATAGCGCTCGCGGCGGCCCTCGCCGCGCTCGCGCACGACCAGGCCGTGGCTCTCCAGGACCGGGATCGCCTTGGAGATCGACGCCGGGCTCACCCGCAGACGCTCGACGAGCTCCGCGGCCGTGAGGCTGCCCGTCTCGGCGGTGTAGAGGCACGTCAGCACGCCCGCCGCGATCCGCGGCAGGCCCTGCTGCATGAAGAGCGCCGTGAACGTCTCCTCGTAATCGCGGACGGCGTCGGCGCCACCGGGCGGCGAGGACGCGGTGCCGGACCCCGGCTCCCGACGGCGGCGGGCGCGGCGCTCCGTGGCGTGCTGCGCGAGGTCCGGCCGGTAGGCGCCGGGGCCGCCGTTGCGCATCACCTCGCGCGTGACGGTCGACGTCGGACGCTCCAGCCGGCGGGCGATCTCCGCGTACGAGAGGTCGTCGGCCAGCCCGAGGGCGATCTGCTGGCGCTCCTGCCTCGTGAGCCTGCCTCCCGGCATCGTGGTCCTCCTCCGCTCGTGCCGACGCACCGAGGGTAGCCTTCACCCTCCTTCGATGCAACGCAGAGTCGCTATCTACGTTGCGTTGCGCGACCACCCATTGCACTACTTTCTCCTATCTGACCTGCGCTTCTGCTTTCCCAACGCAACATTGATCTTGCCGGACTCGTGAACGCTACGTAGCGTTCACGGTGTTGGAAATGACCACGCCGCACACTTGCCAGGAGCTGATCACGATGCACACGTTCGACACCCCCGCCCCGATCACCGCCGTCATCGACGCCCCCGCCGCCCGGGTCCAGCTCATCGCCTCGGGCCGCGCCGACACCGTCGTCGAGGTCCTCCCTCTCGACGCCTCCAAGAACCGCGACGTGACGGCCGCCGAGCGCACCACGGTCGAGCACCACGACGGCGTCGTCCGCGTCGCGGCGGCACCGGCGAAGCACGAGGCCCTCGGCCCGTCCGGTGCCGTGGAGGTGACGGTCCAGCTCCCCGCCGGGTCGCGCGTCGAGGTCACCGGCAGCGGCGAGCTGCGCGGCGTCGGCCGGCTCGGGGACGTCACCGCCACGGACGAGTACGGCGCGATCACGCTCGACGAGGCGGCGTCCGTCCGCCTGGTCACCCAGGCCGGCGACGTCTCGGTCGGTCGTCTGACCGGTCCCGCCGAGATCACCACCGCCAAGGGAGACGTCCGCGTCGCCGAGGCGGAGCGCGGCACGGTCGTGCTCAGCACCCAGCTGGGCGACGTCACGGTCGCGGCCACATCGGGCGTGTCCGCGACGCTCGACGCGAGCACCGGGTACGGCCGGGTGAGCAACTCGCTCCGCAACGACGGCACCCCCGGTCTCGCCATCCGCGCGACCACGACGCACGGCGACGTCACCGCGCACAGCCTCTGAGCACAGCCCTTGAGCACAGCCTCTGAGCGCCGCCCACGACGCCGTCCGCCTCCCATCCGGGAGGCGGGCGGCGTTCGTCGTGCGCGAACTCGGGACTGAGCCGGACCCGCTCAAGGTTGGAGAGGTCAGGACGCCACGGGCAGACCGTGGCACGACAGACCTGGAGGAACCCATGATCAGCACCTACACCGTGGCGCCGTTCCGCCCGCTCCCCACCGAGCGCGTCGTGCGCCAGCTCTGGACGCGCCCGGTCGGCGCCCCCGTCGCGCGGTCCGGCTACGCGCCCGCCGCCGACGTCTACCGCGAGGGCGACGACCTCGTCGCCCGCTTCGACCTGCCGGGCGTCGACCCCGAGCGCGACGTGACCGTCGAGCTCGAGGGCCGTCGCCTCGTGGTCCGCGGCGAGCGCCGCGACCAGCGTGTCGTCGAGGCCGCCGCGGCCGAGGCGGCCGACGGCGAGCAGCCCGAGGCGGGTACGGACGAGGCGAGGACCGACGAGGCGGCAGAGGTCGCCCCGGCCGGGCGCCGCGTCCGCGAGGTGCGGTTCGGCGAGTTCCGCCGCACCGTCACCCTGCCGAAGACCGCCGAGGCGGACGCCGTCCGCGCGTCCTACGACGCGGGCGTGCTCACCGTGACCGTCGCCGGCGTGTTCGCCGGGCGCGCTCCCCAGCGCATCGAGGTCACGCGCGCGGCCTGACGCCGCACCGCCGGCGCGGCGGACGACGTCGCGCCGGCGCTCCGACCCCGGTCGCGCCCGCCCCCTGCGCGACCGGACCACGGACGGGGCCGGCACCTTCGGGTGCCGGCCCCGTCCGTCTGCCCGGCTCAGCCGAGGAACGACCGCAGGGCCTCGGTGACGAGCGCGTGGTCGTCGCCCTGGGCGAGCCCGGACACCGTCACGACGCCGACGATCCCGACGCCGTCGACGCGGACCGGGAAGGCGCCGCCGTGGGCGGCG
>JAQSXO010000358.1 GCA_029256625.1 Cellulosimicrobium sp.
CCGCGCGCGGGGATCGCACCTTGTAGAGGAGCAACACCATGGCGAAGCCTGTGGTGCGCAAGCCCAAGAAGAAGTCCAACCCGCTGAAGTCGGCCAAGATCGAGTCGGTCGACTACAAGGACACCGCGCTGCTGCGCAAGTTCATCTCCGACCGCGGCAAGATCCGCGCGCGTCGCGTGACCGGCGTCTCCGTCCAGGAGCAGCGCCAGATCGCCCGTGCGGTGAAGAACGCGCGCGAGATGGCGCTGCTGCCGTACACGTCGACGGCTCGCTGAGCGGGAAGGGAGAGAACTCATGGCCAAGCTGATCCTGACCCACGAGGTCACCGGTCTCGGTGAGCCCGGCGACGTCGTCGAGGTGAAGGACGGGTACGCCCGTAACTTCCTCGTCCCGCGCAAGCTCGCCACGCCGTGGTCCCGCGACTCGCTGCAGTCGAAGCCCGTCGTCGTCGAGGCGAAGGCCGGCGCTGCCGGTCGCCTCTTCGGTGCCGTGACGACGGCGGACATCGCGTCCGCCGTGACGGCAGCCGGCGCGTCGGTCGACAAGCGCAAGATCGAGATCGGTCAGCCGATCAAGGCGACGGGGGACTACACGGTCTCCGTCCGCCTCCACCCGGAGGTCTCCGCGACCCTCGCGGTGAAGGTCGTCGCTGCCTGATCTGCTGCTGAGCAGTCCTCGAAGGCCCGGTCCCTCCTCGGAGAGGCCGGGCCTTCGTCGCGCGGGCGGCTGAGGCGCCGACGGCTCAGGCGGTGCCGGTGACCATCCAGGTGCTGCCGCGCGCGCGGAGGCCTGTGGTGACGGCGCGCGCCGCCATGAAGACTCCCGCGAAGGCGAGCCACAGCCACGCGAGGCCCGCTGCGCCGTCGGGCGCCCACTGCCGGACCGCGAGGGCGAACGGCGCGTAGACGACGAGCGTGAGCATGCCCGCCCAGGCGAGGAAGCGGCCGTCCCCGGCGCCGATGAGGACGCCGTCGAGCACGAACACCCAGCCCGCCATGGGCAGGAGCAGCCCGCACACGGCCATGCCGACGGCGACCGCGGTCCGCACGTCCGGGTCGGACGTGAACAGCAGCGCGAACCACCAGCCGCCCGCGGCCATGACGACCCCGATCGCGGCGCCCGCCGCGACGCCCCACTGCAGGGTGCGGCGCAGGACGGCGCGGACGCGCGGGACGTCGTCCGCCCCGAGCCCGTGGCCGACGAGCGCCTGCGCGGCGATGGCGAGCGCGTCGAGCGCGAACGCGGCGAGCCCCCAGACGGAGTTCACGACCTGGTAGCCGGCGAGCGTGACCTCGCCGAGCCCGGTCGCGACGAAGACGGTGAGGAGGATCGCGAGGCGCAACGAGAGGGTGCGGACGAAGAGCGGGGCGCCGGCGCGCGCGTTCGACCAGATGCCGCCCGCGGCGGGGCGCAGCGACGCGCCGTGGCGGCGTGCGCCGCGCACGACCACGACGACGAGCACCGCGCCCATGGTGAGCTGGGCGACGGCCGTGCCGATGCCCGACCCGGCGATCCCGAGGCTCGCGCCGTAGACGAGGACGACGTTGAGGACGGCGTTGAACGTGGCGCCGCCCGCCGCGACCCACAGAGGCGTCCTCGTGTCCTGCATGCCCCGCAGGACGCCCGTGGAGGCGAGAACGAGGAGCATCCCTGGCAGGCCGAGGGCGGACCAGCGCAGGTAGACGACGGCGTGCTCGGCCACCTCGCCCGTCCCGCCCATCGCCCCGACGGCCCACGGCGCGGTCGCCCACAGCGTGGCGGTGAGCAGGGCGCCGAGCCCCACCGCGAGCCACAGTCCGTCCACCCCGGACTGCAGGGCCTCGCGCGTGTGCCCGGCACCGATGCGACGGGCGACGGCGGCCGTGGTCGCGTAGGCGAGGAAGACGCAGAGCCCCACGAGCGTGACGAGGAGCGTCGAGGCGAGGGAGAGGCCCGCGAGCTGGGCGGTACCGAGGTGGCCGACGACGGCGCTGTCCACGAGGACGAAGAGGGGCTCTGCGACGAGCGCGCCGAGTGCCGGGACGGCGAGCGCGAGGATCTCGCGGTCGAGCCGGGAGCGTGCGCGGCGGCCTGTGGACGACGGCGGGGCCTCGGGTGGCGTCCGCGTGTCGCCAGGATGACCGGACGGTGTCCGGCGTGTCGGCGGCGTGTCGTCGGACTTTCTTTCTTCCACACCCCTGAGGGTAGTGACGGGGCAGGTCAGAGGCCGCTCGCGCTGATGTACACAGGGAGATCGTGAGGTTGTCCACACCGTTTTCCACCGGGTGTGCACAGTGACGGGGACTGTGTCCACAGGTTCGGGGGTCCCTGTCCACCGGGCGTGCACAGGGCCGTTTGCAGGGTGTGGAACCGCGTTCTAGTGTCGCGGGGTCGTGCTTGTCGGAGGCGGGGGCGCGGCCACCGGGACAGTCGTGTGGGTGGCCCGCTGTAGAACACGTGTACGACGAAGGTTTGTCCCGGTCGCGCGGTCCCTCGGTGGGTCGTGACGGGCTCGGGGGAGCGAGGGGCGCATGTCGATCGAGGAGCTCGAGGAGAGCTACGGGGGACCGGGGCCGTCAGGTTTCGACCGGACGCCGCCCCAGGACGTCGCAGCGGAGATGAGCGTGCTCGGCGGCATGCTGCTGTCCAAGGACGCCATCGCCGACGTCATCGAGCAGATCCGCGGCTCCGACTTCTACCGCCCCGCGCACGAGGTCGTCTACGAGTCGATCATCGACCTCTACGGCCGGGGCGAGCCCGCCGACGCCATCACCGTCGTCGCCGAGCTGACCAAGCGCGGGGAGCTCCAGCGCATCGGCGGCGCCCCGTACATCCACGACCTCATGGCCGGCGTCCCGACCGCCGCGAACGCCGGGTACTACGCGCGGATCGTGCGCGAGCGCGCCGTGCTCCGCCGGCTCGTCGAGGCCGGCACGCGCATCGTGCAGCTCGGCTACGCGACCGACGGTGGCGACGTCGACGAGATCGTCAACAACGCCCAGGCCGAGGTCTACGCCGTCACCGAGCGGCGCACGACCGAGGACTACCTCCCGCTCTCGGAGATCCTCGGCCCGACGTTCGACGAGATCGAGGCGGCCCAGGGCCGCGGTGAGGGCATGACCGGCGTCCCGACCGGCTACTCCGACTTCGATCGACTCACCAACGGCCTGCACCCCGGCCAGATGATCGTCGTCGCGGCGCGGCCGGCCATCGGCAAGGCCCTCGCGCTGGACACGCCCCTCCCGACGCCGTCGGGCTGGACGACGATGGGTGACGTCGCGGTCGGCGACCTGCTCGTCTCCGCAGACGGGACGCCCACGCGGGTCGTCGCCGCGACCGAGGTCATGGTCGACCGCCCGTGCTACGAGGTCGAGCTCGACGACGGCACGGTGATCGTCGCGGACGCGCAGCACCAGTGGGTGACCTCGACCCGCGCCCAGCGACTCGCGGTACGCGCCGGTGAGACGCCCGAGTCGTCCGTGCGAACGACCGAGGAGCTCGCCGCCACGGTCCGGACCGCGACGGCCGACCGGCGCGCGAACCACTCGATCGCCACCACGGAGCCGCTCGACCTTCCCGAGGCTGACCTCCCGATCCATCCCTACGCGCTCGGCGTCTGGCTGGGCGACGGCAGCTCCCGACGCGCCGAGTTCACCTCGGCCGACCCTGAGATCGCGATGCGGATCGAAGGCCTCGGGTATGTCGCACAGCCGAAGGCGGACGAGTTGCTCGCGCTCGGTGCGACGGCGACCGGCGAGATCCCGGCCGCCTATCTGCGCGCGAGCGAGGCACAGCGTCGGGAGCTTCTGGCGGGTCTGCTCGACATGGACGGCACCGTCATGCCGGACGGCAGTGTTCAGATCAGCCTGACGAGCGAGCGCCTCGCGCGCGAGACGCGTGAGCTCATCCTGTCGCTCGGGTACCGCACGGGGTGGTCGACGAAGACCGTGAAGGGGCGGACCGAGGCGTCGTCGACGGCGTACACGATCACCTTCACGACCGAAGACGACGTGTTCTGGCTGGAGCGCAAGCGCCTCGTCCACAAGGAGCGTCGTCGCCCGGGCACCGCACGGCTCACGTCGCGGTTCGTCGTCGACGTCCGCCGGGTCGAGTCCGTGCCGGTGCGCTGCGTCGAGGTCGACCATCCCTCGCACCTGTACCTGGCAGGACGATCGATGGTGCCGACGCACAACTCGGTTCTCGGCATCAATGTCGCGACCCATGCCGCGGTGCATCACCAGATGTCGTCCGTCATCTTCTCGCTGGAGATGAGCCGCAACGAGATCACCATGCGTCT
>JAQSXO010000359.1 GCA_029256625.1 Cellulosimicrobium sp.
CGCGAGCATCGCGACGAGGCCGAAGGTCGCGAGCGTCGCGAAGTCGACCGCCCACGGGTAGAGGAAGACGACCTCGATGTCGAAGACGATGAACGTCATGGCGACGAGGTAGTACTTGATCGGGAAGCGGCCGCCGCCGATCGCGTGGGGCGTGGGCTCGATGCCGCACTCGTAGGCGTCGAGCTTGGCGCGGTTGTACCGCTTGGGGCCGATGACCGCGCTCGCGGCGACGCCGCCGAGAGCCAGCACGGCGGCCACGCCCATGAGGACGAGAAGCGGTACGTACGGGTTGGTCATCGCGTACTCCTCGAGTGGGGGCTCGGGATCGGGTCCCCCGGACGGCGTCCGGGGCGACCTGCAGGTGGTGCGAGTGCCCGCGTCGTTGCAGGCCCACCTCGTGGGCTCATGACGAGGGCACCACCCTCGTCAGCCCCGCGATGACGCGGTCGACCCAGTCGCCGCCGCGGGGCTCGTAGCAGTCGGACAGGAGCTTGAGGACGAACCGCATGACGACCGGGCGCGGGAGCCCGTAGCGCGTGCAGATCCGCATGATCTCGGGGTGCTCGATGAGCTTCACGAAGTACCGGCCGAGCGTGTAGTAGCCGCCCAGCTCGCGGCGCATGATCCGCGGGTACGTCTGGAGCGCGCGCTCGCGACCGCCGTCGGTGAGCCGCACGCGCGACTGGGCGACGACGTCGGCCGCCGCCCGCCCGGCCTGCATCGCGTACGCGATGCCCTCGCCGTTGAACGGGCTCACCATGCCGCCCGAGTCCCCGACGAGGAGCACGCCGCGCGTGTAGAGCGGGGAACGGTTGAAGCCCATGGGGAGCGCCGCGCCGCGCACCGGGCCGAGCTGGTTCTCCTCGGTGAACTCCCACTCCGCGGGCGCGTTGCGCATCCACGTGGCGAAGAGGTCCTTGTAGTCGACGTTCGCCGCGGACTGGCGCGCCGGGGTCGAGCTCACCGAGCCGAGCCCGACGTTCGCCGTCCCGTCGCCGAGCGAGAAGATCCAGCCGTAGCCGGGCAGCAGGTTGGACTCGCGGGGCTTGCCGTCCCACAGCTCGAGGTGGGACTCCATCCACGGGTCGTCGTGGCGCGGGGTGCGGAAGTACGTGCGGACGGCGACGCCGATCGGGCGGTCCTCGCGCCGCGCGAGGCCGAGCGCGAGCGCGAAGCGCGACGAGACGCCGTCGGCGGCGATGACGACGGGCGCGCGGTAGGTGACCTCGTCGCCCGCCCGCCGGCCCTTGTCGTCCACGGGCCGGGCGGTGACGCCGACGACGCGTCCGGTGCGCTCGTCGAGCACGGGTCCGGTGACCGCGGTGCGCTCGAGGAGCTTGGCCCCCGTGCGCTGCGCGTGCTCGGCGAGCGTGCGGTCGAACGAGTGGCGCGCACGGGCCATGCCGTAGCTCGGGTACGACGCCAGGTCGGGCCACGCGAGCTCCCACGAGCGGCCGCTCGCGACGACGCGCAGGCCCTCGTTGCGGATCCAGCCGTCCTCGGCGCGCGTCGGGACGCCCATGCGGACGAGCTCGGCCACGGCGCGCGGAGTCAGACCGTCGCCGCAGATCTTGTCCCGGGGGAACGACGACTTCTCGAGCAGGAGGACGCTCAGCCCGGCCGCGGCGCAGTAGTGGGCCGCCGCGGAGCCGGCCGGACCCGCGCCCACGACGATGACGTCGGCGTCGTCGAGCCTCGCGCCCACCGTGCTCACCTCACCGCGTGGTGCTCCACCGTGACCCGGGTCGGGACACGGCGCACCCACCGTCCTTGTGAAGTCGGTCACAATGGACATCGCCACTCTAGTCACTCCCGGCGCGGGATGTGTAGCAAGGCGACCCTTCCCTGGGAGATCCTGTGACGAAGGTCCTCCCCCGCGACGACTCCCGACCCTGTGGCTCGGGACCGCCGGGCAAGGGGGCCCACGCGTGGATGGCCTAGCCTCCCGGGGCCGGTCCGGGTCGGACGGCGCGGGACGGGGGTGCGTCGCCGCAGGTCAGCGGCCGCCGCGCGCGCTCGCGCAGGCCCGCCGCGACCTGCCAGGTGCCCCGGCCGACGAGCCCGGCTGCGGCCACGACGGCGGTGTCGTGCGGCGCGTGCCCCGACACCGCGGAACGTCGGGCAGCGCGGGGCAGCCCGCCCGGACGTGGGGCGGGCCGGGTGGGCTCGGCGTCGGCCGCTCCGACGCCGGCGACGGCGTCAGGCGGGGCGCGTGCCCCGGTGGAGCGCGACGATCCCGCCGGAGAGGTTGCGGTAGGCGACCTTCTCCCAGCCCGCGCGCAGCAGGAGCCGGCCGAGCCCGACCTGGTCGGGCCACGCGGCGATGGACTCCGCGAGGTACTCGTACGAGCCGCCCTCGCGCGTGACCGCGGCGGCGATGCGCGGCAGCGCCTGGACGAGGTACTCCTGGTAGACGACGCGGAACGGCGCCCAGGTCGGCGTCGAGAACTCGCAGATCACGACGCGGCCGCCCGGCCGCACGACGCGCAGCATCTCGCGCAGCGCGCCCTCGGTGTCGACGACGTTGCGCAGCCCGAACGAGATCGTCACCGCGTCGAACGTGCCGTCCGCGAACGGCAGGCGCGTCGCGTCGCCCGCGACGAACGGGAGGTCGGGCCGGCGCTCCTTGCCGACCTGGAGCATGCCGAACGAGAAGTCGCACGGCACGACGCGCACCCCGTCGTCGGCGAACGGCTCCGACGACGTCCCGGTCCCGGCCGCGAGGTCGAGGACCTTCTCCCCCGGCAGCGCGCCGACCGCGCGCACCGTCGCCCGGCGCCAGGCACGGTCCTGGCCGAACGACATGATGTCGTTCGTCAGGTCGTAGCGCGAGGCGATGCCGTCGAACATCGACGCGACCTCGGAGGGCTTCTTGTCCAGGCTGGCGCGGGGCATGCCGTCCATGCTTCCACGTCCGCGGGCGGCGGGGCGCACCCGGGCCCCCACCGCACACCGCAGGGCGCACCCGCGCGCGCGGCTTACGCTGGGAGGCGATGACTGCAGAACCGTCGGCCACGGCCGCACAGCCCCACCCCAGGCCGAGCATCGTCGTGCGGACCACCCCGATCCCCGACCTGCCCGGCGGTCTGGACGCCCTCGTCGACCTCCTGCCCGACGCCCGGCCCCTCGCCTGGGTGCGCCGCGGCGACGGGATCGTGGGCTGGGGCGAGGCGCTGCGCCTCGAGACCTGGGGCCCCGGCCGGTTCGCCGACGCCGAGGCCGCGTGGCACGAGACGCTCGCGCGCGCCGTCGTGCGCGACGAGGTCGGTCTCCCCGGGACGGGCCCGGTCGCGTTCGGCTCGTTCGCGTTCGACGACTCCGCCCCCGGCGACGACGCCCACGACCCGGTCCGCGCGGGCGGGGTGCTCGTCGTGCCGCGCGTCGTCGTCGGGCGCCGCGACGGCCAGGCGTGGCTCACGACCGTCGACACCGCGGGCTCGCTGTCGTCCTCGCCCGCGGACGCCCTGCGGAGCGCGCCCCGCGTCCCCGTGACGTCCCCGGGCGACGTGGCGTGGCACGACGGCGCGCTGCGGGCGGACGACTGGGCGGCGGTCGTGGCGGAGGGCGTCGAGCGCATCCGTTCGGGCGCGCTCGAGAAGGTCGTCCTGGCGCGCGACGTCGTCGCGCACACGGCCGAGCCCGTCGACCCGCGCTGGCTGCTCGCACGCCTGGCGTCCGCCTACGAGGCGTGCTGGACCTTCTCCGTCGACGGCCTCGTCGGCGCGACCCCCGAGCTCCTCGTCCGCAGCGAGAAGGGGCTGGTCACGTCGCGCGTGCTCGCGGGGACGATCCGCCGCGGCGGGCTGTCGGACGACGAGGCGCTCCTGCGCGCCGCCCAGCTCGCCCGGTCGTCGAAGGACCTCGAGGAGCACGAGTACGCGGTGCAGTCGGTCGCGCAGGCCCTGGCGCCGTTCTGCTCGTCCATGAACGTGCCCGACGCGCCGTTCGTGCTGCACCTGCCGAACGTCATGCACCTCGCGTCGGACGTGACCGCGGTCCTCGCGCGCGGTGGGGTCGCGCCCACGGTGCCGGGAGGCACCCCGACCAGGACCGGGGCGGGGCCCACGAGCCTCGCGCTCGCGGCGGCCCTGCACCCGTCGGCGGCCGTGTGCGGGACCCCGACGAGCGTCGCGCGCGAGCTCATCCGCGAGATCGAGGGCATGGACCGCGGGCGCTACGCCGGTCCCGTCGGGTGGCTCGGCGCGGACGGCGACGGCGAGTGGGGCATCGCGCTGCGCTCGGCCGAGCTCTCGGCGACGGACCCGCGCTCGGTGCGGCTCTTCGCCGGGTGCGGGATCGTCGCCGCGTCCGACCCGGCGGCCGAGGTCGCCGAGTCCGAGGCGAAGCTCGAGCCGATGCGCTACGCCCTCGGCGGGTCCTGACGCCGCACCGGCCGCCGATCCCAGGTGCGGAACGTCACCCACGCTGACTTCCGACCGCCACCCGGGACGGCCCGACCCGGGCGCACCGCGCGCTGCTAGGTTCGCGAGGTGTCCGACTCCTCCCAGATCTCCGTCTCCCGCCCCAGCGTCCCGTCCGGCCTGCTGGTCCGCCGCGCCGTCGTCGCGGACCGTGACGACGTGTGGCCGCTCGTCCTGGAGCTGCCGCGGCACGACCCCGAGCGGGAGGCGTTCGACCGGTCCTTCGGGCCGCTGCTCGCCGCGCTCGACACCTACTTCGCGGTCGCCGAGCTCCCGGACCACGGCATCGTGGGCTACCTGCTCGCGAACCGGCACCTGACCTTCGCGTCGAACGGCGTCGTCTGCCGGGTCGAGGAGGTCGCGGTCCTCCCGGCGCACCGTCGCCGGGGCGTCGGCCACCTCCTGCTCGAGAGCGCCGAGGGCTGGGCCGCCGAGGTCGGTGCTCGCCGCGTCGGCCTCGCGACCGGGCTCTCCAAGGAGTTCTACGTCTCCGGCGGCTACGCCGAGACGGCGGGCTTCTTCACCAAGCGCGTCGAGGCACAGGTCGCGCCGGCCGAGGCGGGCGGCGGCGCGCCGTGGGCGCCGGGCGCCGCACCGACCGACTGAGCACGGACCCACGGACGACGAGCGGCCGGCACGGGGATCCGTGCCGGCCGCTCGGTGCGATGGCCCGGCCCGCGCGGGGACGTCGCGGGACCGGTCACCCGCCCGCCGCGGTCAGAGGTCGCGACGGGACGTGGCGCGGGGTGCGGGTCGCGCGTGCCGGCACGACGACCCGCCCCCGCAGATCGTGGACGCCCCTCGCGGGGCGCCCGTCAGGTCAGCCCTGGCCGCCGAAGAACCAGTCGAACGGGTTCGGCACGTTGCCCGGGTCGGTCGGGTCGGTCTGCTGACCCTGGTCGCCGCCCTGGTCGCCCTGGTCGCCCTGGTCGCCCTGGCCGGGGAGCTGGCCCTGGCCGTCCTGGGACCCCTGGCTCTCGTCGCCCGCGGGACGTGTCGCGAGCGTCACGTCGAGCTCGGTCGTCTTCCCGTCGCGCACGACGGTCAGCGTGGACTCGGCGCCCGCCGCGCGCTCGCGGACGAACGCGGTGAGCGACTCGGCGCCCCCGACGGCGTGGCCGTCGATCTCGACGATCACGTCACCGGACCGGATGCCGGCCTCGGCGGCCGGTGACCCCTCGGTCACCTCCTGGACCTCGGCGCC
>JAQSXO010000360.1 GCA_029256625.1 Cellulosimicrobium sp.
CACGCCCCCACGACCGGGAAGACCCACCATGCTCAAGTCACTGCGACGAGCCGGCCCAGCGCTGCTGCTGCTCGCCCCCTCGCTGATCCTCGTCGGCGTGTTCGTCTACGGCCTCATCGGCGCGAACTTCCGGACGTCGATCACGGACAACCACACCGCGGCGCAGGCCACCGGCCAGAAGCCGTCCGTGGTCGTCTGGTTCGAGAACTACACCGACCTGCTCGGCAGCGAGGCGTTCCAGCACTCGCTGAAGAACCTCGTCCTCTACACCGTCGTCTTCCTCGTCGGGACGCTCGTCATGGGCTTCGTCTGGGCCTGGATGCTGGACAAGCCGGTCAAGGGCGAGGGGATCTTCCGCTCGATCTACCTGTTCCCGATGGCCGTGTCGTTCGTCGCCTCCGGTGTCGTGTGGCGCTGGCTGCTCAACTCGAACCAGGGCGAGCAGGCCAGCGGCCTCAACCGGCTGTTCCAGATCGTCGGGCTCGACTTCCTGCAGAACAACTGGTGGAACAACGTCACGTGGGGCATCACGGCCATCGCGATCCCCGCCATCTGGCAGCTCTCGGGCTACGTGATGGCGCTGTTCCTCGCCGGGTTCCGCGGCATCCCCGACGAGCTGCGCGAGGCCGCCCGCATGGACGGCGCGAGCGAGTGGAAGCTGTACCGCCACGTGCTCTTCCCGCAGCTCTCGCCCATCGCGCTGTCGGCGCTCATCATCATCGGCCACATGTCGCTCAAGGCGTTCGACCTCATCATGTCGATCTCGAAGCCCGCGAACTACCAGACCAAGGTGCCGGCCGTCGACATGTACGTGTTCAAGTCGAGCTTCGACTACGCCAACGCGGCGGCGGTCGGCTCGATCCTGCTGATCATCGTGGCCGTGGTCATCGTGCCGTACCTGATCCGCACCAACCGTCAGGAGAAGCGATGACGACCACCTCGACGCCGGCCGTCCCCGCTCCCGACGTCCTCGGCACCCCGCGCGACGCCGCGCGCCGCCGGCCCCGCGAGCGCTTCTCCGTCGGCCGCACGCTCAAGTACGCGGCGCTGATCTTCTTCCTCGTCATCGTCCTCATCCCCGTGTACGTGCTCTTCGTGACGAGCTTCAAGGGCGCGGGCGACGCCTCCCCCGCGCGCGCGTGGTCGCTCCCGCAGGTGTGGACGCTCGAGAACTGGCAGACCGCGTGGACCGCGCTGTCGCCCGCGATCTGGCGCACGGTGCAGATGGTCGTGCCGTCCGCGATCATCGCCGCGTTCCTCGGCTCGCTCAACGGGTTCGTGCTCTCGCGCTGGTCCTTCAAGGGCGCGAACGTCGTCTTCACGCTCATCCTCTTCGGGATGTTCATCCCCTACCAGGCCGTGATGATCCCGCTCAACCAGCTCGTGCTGGGCATGGGCATCCCGAGCGGCGTGCCGTCGCTGATCCTGCTGCACGTGATCTACGGCATCCCGATCACGACGCTCATCTTCCGCAACTACTACATGACCGTGCCGCACGAGCTCGTCGAGGCCGCGCGCGTCGACGGCGCCGGGATGCTGCGCACGTACTGGTCGATCATCCTGCCGATCTCGATCCCGAGCTTCGTGGTCGTGCTCATCTGGCAGTTCACGTCGGCGTGGAACGACTTCCTCTTCGCCGTGTTCTTCTCCTCCAGCCAGAACGGCCCCGTGACCCTCGCGCTGAACAACCTCGCGAACGGCGCGCTGCTGCAGAACTACGGCGTCTCCATGGCCGGCGCGCTCTTCGCGTCGCTGCCGACGCTGCTCGTGTACATCGTCCTCGGCAAGTACTTCGTCGGGGGCCTCATGTCCGGCTCGGTCAAGGGCTGACCTCGCCCGAGCCGAGCACGCGGGGGCGGGCGACCTGGTGGCTACCAGGTCCCGCCCGCCCCTGCGCCGTCCCACCGCCCGCCCCTGCGTCGTCCCACTGCCCGCCGCACGACGACCGACCGGGCGAAGTCCGCAGCGCTCCCTTCACTCCCGGGACAACGCGGCCTATACTCCTTCTCGACAGCGCTGTCAGGTGGCCTCGCGCCACAGCGTGCGACGTCGCACCACCCGAGAGGACGCACCGCGTGAGCACCCCCCGCCCCGCCTGACAGCACCCCGCCCCGCGCGGGGGCGCCGGTCGTCCGACCCTGGACCGGCGCTCCCCGCGCGAACCCCCGCACCACCCGCCCGAGCACCAGCACCGTTGCCGCTCGACGACGCCCGGAGGCCCCCATGACCCGACCACCCGCCCCACCGCCCGGGCGGCGCGCACGACGCCGTGCGACCGCCGCCGTCGCGCTCGCCACCGCCGGGGCCCTCCTGCTCGCGCCCGCGGTCGCGCAGGGCGCGCCGTCGTCCACCGCGGCGTCCACCACCGGGTCGGCCACCGCGGCCGACGCCGCGCCCGCGTTCGGCGCGCCCGACGCGACGGCCGCCGACTACTACGGCGCGCTGCTGCGCCACACCCGCTGGGTCGAGACCGTCTGGGACTCGTCGGCCGGGGTGTACCAGCTCAAGGACTTCAACTTCGCCGTCGTGCTGGGCAACGCCGTGCTCCTGACCCACGGCGAGTACGACGCCGAGCTCGCGGGCGTCTCCGAGGAGACGCTCCGCGCGCACACGCTCGCGACCATCCGGCACTACGCGGCCACCAACCGGTTCGTCGACCCGGCGGGCACGTGGGGCAAGAGGCTGTTCTGGGACTCGACGTTCCAGTCATACTTCCTGGCGGCCGGGACGCTCCTGTGGGACGAGCTCGACGCGACGACGCAGGCCAACCTCACGACCATCGCGACGAGCCAGTCGTCGTACACGGCCGACCTCGACTTCGGCAAGGACCCGCTCTCGGGGTCGTGGACCGCGGACTGGCCGACGGGCAAGCACGAGGGCGACACCGCGCAGGAGGAGGCCGGCGTCTACACGCAGGCGCTCGCCCCCGGCCTCGCGTGGGCCCCCGACGCCCCCGACGCGGCGCGCTGGGCCGAGCAGCTCGCCGACTGGGGCCGCAACGCGGCGGGCCAGCCGACGGCCGACCGCAACAACCCGGCCGTCGTCGCGGGCAAGCCCGTGTCGTCGAACACCATGCAGACCATCCACGACACGTACCTCGTGGAGAACCACGGGTCGTTCGGCCCGCACTACCAGTCCGACATCTGGCGGTCCGGCGGGCGCAACGCGATCCACTTCCTGCTCCGCGACGAGCCGCTGCCGGAGATCCTCACGCACCAGCCCAACTCGGCGGAGCTGTGGGAGTCGATCAAGCTCGTCATGTCCGACGCGGGCGAGCCGTTCATGCCGATGGTCGCCGACCGTGAGTTCCTCTACGGCCGCGACGCGATCCCCATGGCGTTCCTCGGCCAGGTGCTGCGCGACCCCGACGCCGCGCGCGCCGAGGCGAACCTCGCCGCCGCGCTCGCGGACTACCAGTCCTACGCCCCGGTCTACCGGCTCGCGAAGTTCTCGGGCGAGCCCAAGTACGAGCCCGAGGCGCGCGCGGAGATCGCCATCTCCTACCTCCTGCACGTCGAGGCCGCCGAGTCCCCCGAGGGCCCGGTCGAGCCGACGCCGCAGGACGAGTTCTTCGAGCGCCTCGCCGGGGTGCGCGACTTCGGTTCCGGCCCCGGGCTGACGGTCCAGCAGTCCGCCGACGCCTGGGCCGCGGCCTCGAGCCGCAAGGGCTTCGTCAAGTTCCCGTGGGTCCCGTCGCACGACTCGTGGCTGTTCCACGTCTCGGGCTCGACCCCGTACCTCTACCCCACGACCGGTGCCACGGTCGACGAGCGGCACGTGACGACGTACACCGAGCCGCGTGACGGGTTCGAGGGCACGTCGTCGGTGTTCCGGGTCGGCAGCGGGTACGCGGGCCAGGCCACGCTCCCGACCGGCGCCGCCGTCTACGCGTCGACCGGCGCCGGTACAGAGGACGCGAGCCTGTCCGTCCGCAACCTCGACATGAACGGGTACTCCGGGCTCGACGGCTCGCGCACCTACACGACCGCGGAGGGCGAGACCACCGCG
>JAQSXO010000361.1 GCA_029256625.1 Cellulosimicrobium sp.
ACGTGCTCGACGACCTCCATGAGCACCGCGGCGTCGAACCCCGTGACCCGGTCGTCGGTGTACGTGAGGGACGACTGGAGCAGGCGCACGCGCTCGCGCTCCGCGTCGCTCGCGTCGTGCAGGCGCAGCCGCGCGGCCGCGCGCTCGAGCTCGCGCGCCGAGACGTCGGTGCCGAGGACGCGCGTGAACGTCCGGTCGGCGGCGAGGCGGCGCAGGAGCGCGCCCTCCCCGCACCCGAGGTCGACGACCGTCCGCGCGCCGACCTCGTGCAGCACCCCGAGCACCGCGTCCGCGCGCTGCCGGGCGAGCGGCGGCTCCGCCGCGTCCGCCTCGGGTGACGCCGCGCCGTCGGGCGAGACCCCGCCGTCGGGCACGCCCTGCTCCTCCGCGGGCGCGGCGCCGTCGAGCGCGGCGAGGCGCGCCGTCGCGTCCTCGACGTAGCGGCGCTGGTGCGCGAGGTAGCGGCGCAGGATCTGCGCCCGCTCGGGGTGGTCGGCGAGCCAGCCGCCACCTGCGCGCACGAGCTTGTCCACCTCGTCCGTCGAGACCCAGTAGTGCTTCGCGTCGTCGAGCACGGGCAGCAGCACGTAGAGCTGCGCGAGCGCGTCCGCGAGCCGGCGCGTGCCGCGCAGGCGCAGGTCGACGTACCGCGACGCGCCCCATGCCGGGACGGTCGGGTCGATCGGCTCCGCGGTCGCGGTCACGTGCCAGCCCAGCGGCTCGAAGAGCCGGCGCGCCAGGTCGGCGCCGCCGCGGCAGGGCAGGGACGGGACGTGCACGTCGAGCGGGAGCTCGACGTCGGGCAGGTCCGGCCGGGCGTCGCACCGGCCCGCCATCGCCGTCGCGAACACCTTGCCCAGCGCGACGGCGACCATCGACGACGCCGCGTACGGGCGGTCGTTGACGTACTGCGCGAGGGCGAAGGCGTCGCCGCCGCCGAAGCGCTTGTTCCGCACGATCCCCACCGGGTCGACCTCGAGCAGCAGCGCGACCTCGCACCGCTCCGCCGTCGCCACGGGGTAGAACACGTGCGCGCGGCCCACGGGCAGGTCGAACACCTGGGCGCGGTCCGGGTGCTTGTGCAGGAGGAACCCGAGGTCGGTGGCGTCGTCGAGCGTCCCCGGGGACGCCGTCGCGGCGAGGGTCACGAGCATGGCCGCCATGGTGCCATCCGGCGCCGGGCGGGGCACCGGGATTGTGGACGGACGAGCGACCTGTGGACGGCCCACGTTTCAGCCGCTCCACCCATCGACGCGGACGCTCCGGAGGTCTACCGTCGAACCACGGGCGCCGCTGCCCACGGCACGCGCCCGGCCAACGTCCAGCCGGAGGCCGCGCATGGTCGCCACAGCCGAGAACGGGCCCCCGGACCCGGGGAACGACCCCGCGGGGGGCGGTCCGGCGCCGTCGGACGCCGACGCGTTCGCCGACCGCCTGTTCGCCGCGACGCTCGGCGCGATCGACGTCCTCGCGGTCCACGTCGGCGACCGGCTCGGGTGGTACCGAGCGCTCGTCGACGTCGGCCCTCTCACCTCGACCGGGCTCGCCGAGCGCACCGGCACCCACGAGCGGTACGCGCGCGAGTGGCTGGAGCAGCAGGCGGCCAGCGGGATCCTCGCCGCCGAGGACCCGGGAGCCGGGCCCGCGCTCGCCGCCGACCCGGTCGCGGCGGCCCGCGAGCGCCTCTACGCCCTGCCGGCGGCGCACGCGGAGGTCCTCACCGACACGACCTCGCTCGCGTACGTCGCGCCGCTCGCGCGCTTCGTCGGCGCGATCGGCCCGCAGCTCCCGCACCTGCTCGACGCCTACCGCACGGGCGGCGGCGTGTCCTGGGACCAGCTCGGCGACGACGCGCGCGAGGCCCAGGCGGAGGTCAACCGGCCGTGGTTCGAGCGCCGGCTCGCGCCGACGCTCGCACAGGTCCCCGCGGTCCACGACGTGCTGAGCCGGCCGGGGGCCCGGGTCGTGGACGTCGGGTGCGGGTTCGGGTGGTCGACGCTCGCCCTCGCGCGCGCCTACCCGGAGGCGGTGCTCCACGGCGTCGACGTGGACCGCCCGTCGGTCGCGGCGGCCCGCGCCTCGGCCGAGGAGGCGGGACTCGCCGACCGCGTGACGTTCCACCTCGCCGACGCCGCCGAGCTCGGTCTCGTCGAGCCCGCCGGGCTGCCGTTCGACGCCGCCTTCGCGTTCGAGTGCGTGCACGACATGCCGCGACCCGCGGCGGTGCTCGACGCCGTGCGCCGCGCGGTCCGGCCCGACGGCGTCGTGGTGGTCATGGACGAGGCCGTCGGCGAGGAGTTCACCGCGCCCGCCGACGACGTCGACCGGGTCATGTACGGGTACAGCCTCTTCGTGTGCCTTCCCGACGGGCTCTCCTCCCCGCCGTCCGTCGGCACCGGGACGGTCATGCGGCCCGCGACGCTGCGCCGCTACGCGCGAGAGGCCGGGTTCGCGGACGTCGAGGTGCTGCCGGTGGACGACTTCTCGTTCTTCCGGTTCTACCGGCTCGTGCCCTGAGCGTCGGCCGGGTCGTCCCACACGACGGCGTCGCCCGCGCGGATCGTGCCCGAGGACAGCAGGCGGCACACCACCCCGCCCCGTGCGTGCATCGCGCGCATCGCCCCCGGCGCGATCCAGTCGTCGAGCAGCCGGCAGGGCGCCGCGATACGGAGCACCTGGAGCTCGACGTCCCCGATCCGCAGGAACGTGCCCGGCTTGGTCGGCAGGTCGCCGTGGGTGAGCGTGACGTTGCGGCGCGTGAGGCCCGGGTCGATCTCCTGCCCCAGGGCCGCGGACGCGTCCGCCAGGTCGGTCAGCGTCTGGATCGTCACGTGCCGGTGCTTCGAGCCGTGGTACCGGTCGCCGACGAGCCCCTTGCCCTCCTCGGCCTCGACCTGCTCGACGACGCGGGTCGGCAGCCGACGGGCCTTGGCGACGTGGATCGTGTGCACGCGGGGCTGGTCGGGCATGGTCCCAGCCTCGCACCCGGCCGGGCCGGACGACCACCGCCCGGACCGGGCGAGCGACGGGTACCGGTGTACCGTCCGGTGCATGACCGACGTCCGCAGCCGCACCCATGCCCAGGCCGTCGACGCAGCGATCGAGCTCTTCACCCGCAAGGGCTACGAGCAGACGACCGTCGAGGAGATCGCCGACGCCGCCCAGGTCAGCCGTGCCACCTTCTTCCGCCGCTACGGCTCCAAGGAGGACGTGGTCTTCGCGGACCACGAGCTCCTGCTCGACGAGGTCGTCGTCATGCTCGCCGCCACGCGGCCCGTGCCCGACGCCGAGGGCCGGCTCACCCCCGAGCCCGGCGTCGACCCGTACCTCGAGGTCTGCCGCGCGGCGCGGCTCGTGTTCGACCACCACGTCGGGCAGCGCGAGACGTCCCTGGCCCGCTGGCAGCTCCTCCAGCAGGTGCCCGCCCTGCGCGACCGCGAGCTCGTCACGACCCACCGCTACGAGCGTGCCTTCACGGCGTACCTGCGCGACGCGCTCCCGCCGGACGAGCGCCGGTCGACGGCGTCCATCGCGTTCGCCGCGTCCGTCGTCGCCGTGCACAACGCGCTCCTGCGCCGGTGGCTGCGCTCGCCCGACCAGGACCTGCGCCCCCAGCTCGAGGAGGCGTTCGCGGACCTGCGCCGCGCCGCCGTCGGCCGGTACGCCGCACCCGACGACACCGCCACCGCCCAGCGCCGCGACCCCGGGGACGGCCTGCCCGGCCGCCGCGTCGTCGTCACCGTGGTCGACGCCGGGACGGACGCCCAGGGCGTCGCGGACGACGTCGCCCGGGCGGTCCGCGACGCGCTCGCCTGAGCCCCTGCGCCACCCGTCCCAGCCCGTGGGACGGCCGCGCGACCGCGTCGCACGCGGGGAATGCGCGAGTAGCATCGGCGGTTGCAGAACGCAGTACGCACGAACGTGCTCCGGGGTCGGTGCAATTCCGAGCCGGCGGTGACAGTCCGCGACCCGCGCCCACGCGCGGTTGACCTGGTGGAACTCCAG
>JAQSXO010000362.1 GCA_029256625.1 Cellulosimicrobium sp.
CGGGCCGGTCGCACGGGCGCGCACGTGGGTCGACGAGGAGCTGCTGTCCAACGGCGCGTTCGAGCTCGTCAACCGGCTCGCGACCGCGGTCCCGCGCGTCACGCCGCGGCTCAACGCGGTCTCGGCCCGCGCGCTCGCGCCGCGGACGTACGTCGCGCCGTCGCACCAGGTGTTCGTCACGTCGCGCCGGGTCCGGTTCCGCGAGATGGAGTACGCCGTGCCGCGCGAGCGCCTCGTGGACGTCCTGTCCAGCATCGACGACTGGCTGAACCGGTCCGGCGAGCACGTGCCCTTCCCGGTCGAGGTCCGGTTCGCGGCGCCCGACGACGTCTGGCTGTCCACGGCCCACGGCCGCGAGACGGCGTACGTCGCGGTGCACCAGTACGCGCGCCTGCCGCACGACCGGTACTTCCACGCCGTCGAGCGGATCGTCGCCGAGGTCGACGGCCGGCCGCACTGGGGCAAGCTCCACGGCCTCGACGCCGACCGGTTCCGCGCGCTCTACCCCCGGTTCGACGACGCCGTCGCGGTCCGCGACGCGGCGGACCCGGGCGGGGTGTTCGCGAACGCCTACACGGACCGGGTGCTCGGCCGCGCGCCCGGAGCCGTCGCGGGCGGCTGAGCGCCGCGGGTCGGGCCCGCGGGCCCGCCGGTCAGGGGACGGGCTCCGGACCGTGCTCGCGCACGGGCGAGCCGTCGGGCCGGACCATGACCGACAGGACGTACTCGGCGAGCGCGTGGAAGCTCCGGACCGCGGTCTCGTCGTCCTGCTCGACGAGCCACGCGATCTCGATCCCGTCGATGTACCCGGCGACGATGCGCGACAGGAAGCCCATGTCCATCGAGTAGGTGACGTTCCCGCGCTCGGCGACGTTCTCGAGGAAGCCGCGGGTCATCGCCCACGTCTGCTCCAGGTGCGTGTGCGCGACCGAGCGCAGCGCGCGGCTGCGCACTCCGGCCGTCGCGAACTCGAACGTGAGCAGGCGCATGTGCCGACGCGGGGTGAGCCCGCTCCAGAGGCCGTCGGCCGCCGCGTGCGCGAGCTTCACGACGTCGCCGTCGACGTCGAGGGCGGCGCGCACGGGCTCGGAGGCCACGAGCGCGAGGCTGTTGCCCATCGCCTGGAGGAGCTCGTCCTTGTCCTCGAAGCAGTAGTGCACGACGCCGAGCGAGACGCCGGCCTCGGCCGCGACGCCTCGGATCGTGACCGCCTCGACGCCCTCCCGGACGGCGATGGTCATCGCGGCGTCGACGAGCTGGGCCCGGCGTTCTTCGACGGACATTCGGTTCATGTGCGATTCATCCCATGTGTCGTTCTTGGGAAAGTCAAACACATCGATGCGCTCTCAGCGATCGTAGTGTCTGCGCGTGGGCCTGGCACGCGGGACGCCGGAGAGCGAGAATGGCGGACCGAGCCCCCCGCTCCCCACGCTCCCGACGAAGGACGACCGTGCCCCGACCGCGCCTCCCCCGCATCTTCTGGACCCTCGCACCCGTCGTGACCGCAGCGCTCGCCCTCGCGGGCTGCGGCGGCGCCACGGACACCGGGGGCACCGCGGAGCCGGTCGCGTACGACGTCCCCGAGGTGCCGGTCCAGGTCACCGCGCCACCGGGCTGGGAGCGCGTGACGCGTGACGGGGCGTTCGTCCTGCGCGCGCCGAGCGGGTCGGGCTCCGCGGACTTCCGGGCGAACGTCGTCGTGACGGGCGAGCAGTCCGCGGCGACGCTCGAGCAGGCCGGCGCCGAGACCGCCACGGCCGTCCAGGCGATCCCCGGCTGGGTCCCGGACGCCGACGGCCAGGGCGCGACGACCCTCGCCGAGCTCCCCGCCTTCCGCGTCGCGGGCACGTACGACGCGGCCGGGACGGTCGTCGCGCAGGAGATCCTGGCCGTCCGGACCGGCGACGGGCCCGACGCCTGGGTCGTCGACCTCACCGCCTCCTACGCCGCCGACGACGCCGACGGCGCCGCGCAGGCGCGCGCGATCCTCGAGAGCGTGCAGGTCGCCCCGGCGGGCTGAGGTCACGCGGTGGTCCCCACCGCGACCACGAGCGCCGTCGCGACGGCCGCGACGCCCTCACCCCGGCCCGTGAGACCGAGGCCGTCGGTCGTCGTGGCCGTGAGCGTCACCGGGGCGCCCGCGGCCGCCCCGAGAGCCGCCTCCGCCTCGGCGCGGCGGGGCCCGAGGCGCGGGCGGTTGCCGATGACCTGGACCGCCACGTTCCCGATCTCGAAGCCCGCGGCCCGCACGCGCCGCGCGGCCTCGGCGAGGAGACGCGCCCCGCTCGCGCCCGCCCACTCGGGAGCGCTCGTGCCGAAGTTCGAGCCCAGGTCGCCGAGCCCGGTCGCCGAGAACAGCGCGTCGGCGGCCGCGTGCGCGGCGACGTCCGCGTCCGAGTGCCCGGCGAGCCCGCGCTCGCCCGGCCAGAGCAGGCCGCCGAGCCACAGCTCCCGCTCCTCACCGTCGGGGGCGAACGCGTGGACGTCGACGCCGACGCCGGTGCGCGGCAGCGCGGGCAGCTCCGGGCGCGCTGGTCGGGACGGCTCCGGCGGGCCGTCGTGCGGGGTCGTCATCGGTCCTCCCGGAGGGTCAGCGCGGCGACCCGCAGGTCGTGGGCGGTCGTGATCTTGGCGGCCGCCGCGTCCCCCGGCACGACGTGGACGGGGAGCCCGAGGGCCTCGACCAGCCCGGCGTCGTCGGTCGCGGAGACCTGCTCGTCGTCGGCCCGATGGGCGGCCGCCTCGTGGGCGCGGACGAGGAGCTCACGGTCGAACCCCTGCGGGGTCTGGACCGCGCGCAGCGCCGTCCGGTCGACCGTCTCGGCGACGGGCTCGGCGTGGGACGGGTCGTCGCTCCGCGCGGCCGTCACGCGCTTGACGGTGTCCGTGACCGGCAGGCCCGGCACGACGGCGCCGTGGCCGGCGCGCACGGCCTCGACGACGCGCCGGACCAGGGCGGGAGGGGCGAGGGGGCGCGCCGCGTCGTGGACCAGCACGACGTCGACGGCGGGCTGCGCGGCGGCCGGGCGCTCACCGGCGTCGACGGCGAGCCCGCCGCCCGTGCCCAGGCCGGCGCGAAGGCCTGCGGAGACCGAGGCCTGGCGGGTACCTGCGCCCTCGACGACGCGCACGGGACGGTCGACCGCCGGGTCGTGCCGGAGGAGCTCCGCGACGTGGTCCCGCAGGCCGGGCGGTGCCGTGACGACGATCGCGTCGACCGCGCCCGACGCGCACAGCCGCCGCGCGGCCTGCACGACGAGCGGCAGGCCGTCGAGCTCGACGAGGGCCTTGGGCAGGTCGAGCCCGAGTCGGGTCCCGGAGCCCGCGGCGGTGAGGACGGCGAGAGTCGGCACGGGCACACGCTACCGGCACGACGACGGGGAGGGTGCCGTCCGTGCGGACGGCACCCTCCCCGGTGTCTGTGTCGGCGGCTGTCGCCGACCGTCGCGGGCCGGAGCCCGGGACGTCAGGAGGCCAGCACCTCGTCGAGGATCGCCTCGGCCTTGTCCTCCTCGGTGTGCTCGGCCAGCGCGAGCTCCGAGACGAGGATCTGACGGGCCTTCGAGAGCATGCGCTTCTCGCCGGCCGACAGGCCACGGTCCGCGTCACGGCGGGAAAGGTCGCGCACGACCTCGGCCACCTTGATCACGTCGCCCGACGCCAGCTTCTCGAGGTTCGCCTTGTACCGGCGCGACCAGTTGGTCGGCTCCTCGGTGTAGGGTGCACGCAGCACCTCGAAAACGCGGTCGAGACCCTCCTGGCCGACGACGTCACGCACGCCGACGAGGTCGACGTTCTCGGCTGGGACTTCGATGGTCAGGTCGCCCTGCGCGACCTTGAGCTTGAGGTAGATCTTGTCCTCTCCGCGGATGGTGCGCGTCTTGATCTCCTCGATCAGTGCGGCTCCGTGGTGCGGGTAGACAACGGTCTCGCCTACTGTGAACGTCATCTGCAGATGTCCCCTTTCGCGGTGGTCCACCTTACCACGCGGAAGGGCG
>JAQSXO010000363.1 GCA_029256625.1 Cellulosimicrobium sp.
TTGGTCGCGAGCGTCGTGCGTCCCGGAGCCCCGGTCGGGCCCCACACCGCGACGGTCCGCCCGAGGCGGGGCTCGCGCCCCGGGACGGGCGCGCTCGGCACGCCCTCCCGCGCCGGCGTGCCGGGAGGGGCGCCCGCCCTCGTCCGCGCCGGGAGGACCGAGCGGACCACGTCGCACAACGAGTCCGGGGCGGCGTCCAGGTCGACGACCGCGTCCACCCCGTGGGCCCGGACCCGTCCCTCCTCCCACGTCCCGGCCGGGGCGAGCGCGACGATCCGCACGTCGTGCGCGTGCAGGTCGACGATCGCCTGCCGGTCCAGCGCCGGCAGGTCGCACGACACGACGGCGACCCGCCCCGCTCCCGCCGCCGCGGCGGCGAGCAGCTCCACGACGTCCGCGCACCGCCGCGTGACCTGGAGCCCGGGCGCGGCGAGCGTCGTGACGACCTCGGCCTCCCGCGACCCGCGGACGGCGCACAGGACGGTCGCGACCGTCGTCGCGCCGCTCACCCCGCGCCCCCGACCGGGACGAGCGCGATCGTCCCGTCACCGGCGACCGCCGCGAGCACCACCGGGAGGTCGTCGACGTCCACCAGGACGTGGACCGTCACCGGACCTCCTGCGACGAGGGTCCCGTCGCCCTCGTCGACCTGCGCGACGGTGACGGCGCCCACGAGCATCTCGGGCTGCGGCACGTCCTCACCCGCGCCGGCCGGCTCGGCCCCGGCCCCCGTGGCCGGGGCCTCGGGGACGAACCAGACGTCGACCGCCGCCCCCGCGACGATCCGCTCCGACAGGCCCGTGGTGACGGGGACCGCGACGGGGCGCACCGCGAGGTCTGCCGCCGCACCGAGAGACGACGCGGGGACCAGCTCTCCCGCGGGCACGGTCCGCAGGACGACCGCCTCCTCCGGGAGCCCGTCCTCCGCGAGGAGGTAGCGCTCGGTCTGCGTCCCGAGCCGCACCTCGACCGTCCGCACGTCCGCCGCGGTCACGGGCGTCCCGGGGGTCAGCGCCGTGCCGGCCGCGTACACCGTCACCGTCCGGCTCGCGGTGCTCACGGCCCACGACCCGAGGGCGACGGACAGCGCGACCACGACGATCCCGACGAGCAGCCGGGGGTCCTTCCAACCAGGTCGTCGCAGGCGTGCTGCGGGCCGTGGGTCCGGCTCGACCCGCACGGGCCGTTCCGCGGTCGTCGTCATCGTTCTCCCCCTTGGTCGTCCGGCGCGTCAGCCGCGCCGAGGCCTCATGATCCCCGGTCCGCGGCGTCCGCGGTGGAGCCTGTGGACGAGCGCCGGTGGACGTCGTCCGCGTGCCAGACTGACGCCATGGCCCAGCGGTTCCTCACCCTCGCCGACGTCACGGACGAGCTCAACATCTCCGCAGCGCAGGCGTACGCCCTCGTCCGGTCCGGGGAGCTTCCCGCGATCCAGGTGGGCGGGCGCGGGCAGTGGCGCGTCGAGGTCAGCGAGCTCGAGGCGTACATCCAGCGCATGTACGCCCAGACGCGCCAGCGCATCGAGGCCGGCGACTTCGACGGCTGACCTCGCGGCACGGACCGCGCGTCGTCGCCCTTCCGTCAACGGCGCGAACGCGCGCCTCCCGACCTCCCCCTGCACGGCTCTCACCTCGCGACGTACCCCGTCTCGGACTCGCTGACGCACAGGAGTGCCGACCAGGGCACGACCCGTGACCCGTGCCCGTTCCCCGGGGTGACCTCCAGGTCGACGTGGTCCCTGCCCACGCGGGCGACCCACCCCGCGAACGCACCGGCGGGCGTCCGCACCTGGACGGGTCGCCGGTCGCGCATGAGAGCGCGGAGCGCGTGGCCGAGGCCGAGCCGCGCCGTCCTCGGCGAGGACGCCGGCTGGGCGTGGCGGCCGAGACCCTGGACGCCGGCGATCGCCCCGGTCGGGACGAGGTGCTGACGGCGCGCCTCGCCCACGAGCACCCACTCCTCGGCCGCGTCACGCAGCTCTCCGGCGACGACCGAGCCGTCGCGCAGCTCGAGCGTGACGGTGCCGGACGTGCCGCGCAGCCGCTCGACGAGCGTCATGGTCGCGTGCTCCGCGCGGGTGAGGTCGGCGACCGCCGCCGCCCGCTCCTGCGACTCCGCAGCAGCGAGCTGGGCCGCGAGGTCGTCGAAGAGGGCGTCCCAGCGCACCGGGACACCGTAGCGGCCCCACGCCCCTCCGGACGGCGCCGTGTCCACATCACGAGAAGACCACTGGACACGGCGACCAAGCAACGCTTAGATCGGTGCTCCGGGATCAAACGACATCAAACAGCATCAAGAGCCGCTGTCGGAGACAGTGTCACAGGGGGCATCGATGGACCGTCGCACCGCCGTACCCGCCCGAGCCGGGGGCCTCGCCGTCCTCCTCGCGCTCCTCGTCGTCATGAGCGGCGCCACGACGGCGCTCGTCCTGCGAGCCGTGCACGTCGCGCGCACCCTTCCCGACGTCCGCGTGGAGCCCTACCTGGAGCTGCTCGCCGTGGCCGTCGGTGCGCTGGCCGCCGTCTGGGTCGGCGCCGGCGCGCTCGTCGGCCTGGGCTGTCTCGTCGCTCGCGCCCTCGGCCGGTCCTGGTCCACGGGAGAGCGGCTCGTCGTGCGCGCGGCGCCCGCCGTCGTCCGCCGAGCCGTGCGAGCCGGCGTCGGGCTGACCGTGGGCGCGGGGCTCGTGCTGGGCGGGGGTGCCGCGCAGGCCGCGACGACGCCGGACGCCGAACCGGGCGTCGTGGCCGTCGACCTGGGATGGCAGCGCTCGGCGTCGGACCCCGAACCTGCCGGCCCGACGGAGCCCGCGCCCCGCTCGACGGACACGCCGACGCACACCCCTCTCTCCGGACCGCCGGCGGACCACGACCCCCAGCCGTCGGTCCCGGCCCCGGATCCGGCCGGGCCCGAGAGCACCGTGACCGTCACCCCGACCCCGGCGCCGACGACGACACGCGTCCCGACAGCCTCGGCCACGGCACCAGCCGCCTCTCCGGAGACGGGGGTGGTGACGACGGCGGAGCCCTCGTCACCCGTGGGGGCACCGGAGGAGCGGACCGCCACGACCCAGCAGCGCGACGCCGCGCTCCAGGTGGTCCGGGACGTCGCCGCGGACGGGCCGCGCGAGGTCGTCGTCGTGCGCGGCGACTCGCTGTGGTCGATCGCCGCCCGCCACCTTCCCGCCGGAGCGCCCGACACCCAGGTGGCCGACGCGGTGCAGCGCTGGTACGCCGCGAACCTCGACGTCGTCGGCGACGACCCGGACCTCGTCCGCCCCGGCCAGGTGCTCGTCGCACCGCCCGCCTGACGCCCGACCGCCGCCGAGGAGCCGACCATGACCACTCCCCTGCTCACCGGTGCGGACGCACCGGTGACGACCGACACCACAGCCCTGTCGCACCGTCGGGCCCTACCGGCAGCGACGGACCGGACGCTGCGTCCGACGCGCTCCACGAGCGTGCCCGCGGACGTGCCCGCACGCCTGCTCCGCTGCGTCGACGACCGCCCGATCCCGACCGTGGACCTGACCGACGCAGCGCGCGCTCGAGCGCCGCAGCACGTCGTGCGGGGTCGTCCCCTCACCCCGCCGGGCGCGCCGCTCCCCCTCCCGGATCCCACCGCCCTGTGCTGCGCGGTCGTGCGCGCCGCCGTCGAGGTGCTCCGTGGCGAGCGCACCGTGGGTCAGCTCGCCCGGTGGGTGTCGCCGGAGATCTACGAGACGCTCGCCCGTCGCGCACGGCTCGTCGCGGACGGACCACGGCCCACCACCACGCGGCCCGTCGCCGTGCGACGCGCCCGGGTGCTGCGGATCGGCGACGGCGTCGCCGAGGGCACCGTCATCGTCGAGGACGGCGACCGTGTCCGTGCGGCGGCGGCACGGCTCGAGGCGCGCCGCGGTACGTGGCGCGTGGTCGCGCTCGAGATCGGGTGACGGCGCACCCGTTCCCTGCGACGACGGCGGGGCGGGCCACCCCTGGGGGCGCGCCCCCCCGGCGTGGAGGATCACTCCTCGTTCTGGCCGTGGCAGACCTTGTACTTCTTGCCCGAGCCGCACGGGCACTGCGCGTTGCGCGGGGTGCCGGGGAACGTGCGCCCGTCGCTCTCGACCGCGGTCGCCTCGCCGTGCAGCGCCCGCCGCGAGCGACGGCTCGCGTCACCCGAGACGACGGCCTGGCCCGTCCCGTCCTCGCTCGGCGCGCTGTACGACAGCGGGACCTGACGGTCGGGGCCGTCGAGGCCCTTCGCGATAAGCGTGCCGGGGCGGTCACCGCCGCTCGGGCCGCCGAACGCGGCCGGTGCCGTCACGGGCTCGGGCGCCTCCACCGGGGCGTCCTCGACCGGGGCATCCTCCACCGGCGCGTCCTCGACGGGGGCGTCCTCGACGGGGGCGTCCTGCGTGGCGGACTGCTGGGCCGCCGCCGCGAGACCCGCAGCGGCTCCGGCCGACGCGGCGCCCGCCGCCCCGCCGAGCGCCTGTCCCGCCGCCGACTGTGCGGCCTGAGCCGCCGCCGCCGCGGAGATCGCCGGGGACTGGGCGGGGCCGGCCGCACCGGGCTCGGCGACCTTGACCTCGAGGTTGAAGAGGTACCCGACCGTCTCCTCCTTGATCGCCTCGGTCATGGCCTGGAAGAGCTGGAAGCCCTCGCGCTGGTACTCCACGAGCGGGTCGCGCTGAGCCATCGCGCGCAGGCCGATGCCCTCCTTGAGGTAGTCCATCTCGTAGAGGTGCTCGCGCCACTTGCGGTCCAGGACCGAGAGCGTCACGCGCCGCTCGAGCTGGCGCATGTTCGTCGACCCGAGCTGCTCCTCGCGGCTCTGGTAGGCGATGCGCGCGTCGGAGAGGATCTCCTCGAGCAGCATCTCGCTCGTCAGGCGCGTCTCCCCGCCCGCCTGCTCGACGACCTCGTCGGGCTCGATCGAGATCGGGAAGACGGCCTTGAGCGCGGTCCACAGCGCGTCCAGGTCCCAGTGCTCGGGGTTGCCCTCGGCCGTGGCGCCCTGGACGTACGCGGTGACGACGTCGGTGAGGAAGTGCTGCACCTGCTCCTGCAGGTCCTCACCCTCGAGCACGCGGCGGCGCTCGTCGTAGATGACCGTGCGCTGGCGCGACAGGACGTCGTCGTACTTGAGGACGTTCTTGCGGATCTCGAAGTTGCGCGACTCGACCTGGCCCTGAGCGCTCGCGATGCCGCGCGTGACCATCTTGGACTCGAGCGGCACGTCGTCGGGGAACCCGGCGCGGTTCATCATCGACTCGGCGAGGGTCGAGTTGAACAGGCGCATGAGGTCGTCCTGCATCGACAGGTAGAACCGGGACTCGCCCGGGTCGCCCTGACGGCCGGAACGACCACGGAGCTGGTTGTCGATGCGGCGCGACTCGTGGCGCTCGGTGCCGAGC
>JAQSXO010000364.1 GCA_029256625.1 Cellulosimicrobium sp.
TTCGGCAAGCCCGACCCGCGCGTGTTCGCCGAGGCGTGCGCGCGGCTCGGCACCGACCCGGCCCGCACGGCGTACGTCGGCGACGAGCTCGACGTCGACGCTCGCGCCGCGCGCGCGGCCGGCCTGGTCGGGGTCTGGCTCGACCGCCCCGGCACGCGCCGCGGCGGCCCGCACCCCGAGGACCCGGAGTCGGCCCGCGCGTCGGGCGTCCACGTGGTCCACGCCCTGGCCGACCTGCCCACGACCCTCGGGGTCGCGGCCCCGGCCGAGGCCCCCACGCCGAGGTAGAACCCTGGTCCGCCGAGGTAGAGGTCTGGTCATGACCAGGCCTCTACCTCGGCCTACCGGGCCTCTATCTCGGCGGAGACAGGTCAGGTGAGGAGCAGAACCCCGACGAGGGCCGTCGTCGTGACGAGGAGCGCCGAGAGGCCGCCGAGGACGAGCGCGCGCCGCCCCGTGCGGAGCAGGTAGGGCACGTCGACGCCGAGCCCGAGCGCGAACATCGCGGCGACGAACGCGACCGTGGTCGCGGTCGCGAGCACGGCGAGCACGGGCGCCGGCACGACGCCCAGGCTGCGCAGCGCCACCGCGGCCACGAACCCGACGACGAACCACGGCACGGGCGCGACCCGGGGCGCGGAAGCGTCCGCCACGGCGCCGCCGCTCCCACCTCGGGCGTGGGTCGCCCGTCGGACGCTGCGCGCGACGACGACGCCCGCCACGGCGACCAGCGGCGCGAGCAGCGCGACGCGCGCGAGCTTGGCGACGGTGGCGGTCGCCAGGGCGGGGTCCGAGATCGTCCCGGCGGCCGTGACGACCTGCGCGACCTCCTGCACGCTCGCGCCGATCCACAGCCCGGCCTGGTCGTCGGCAAGCCCGACCAGCGAGGCGAGCCACGGCAGCGCGACGATCGCGAGCGTGCCGTAGACGGTGACGAGGGCGAGCGACGCGGCGACACCGTCGTCGTCCTCGCGGACCTGACCGGGGGTGCGTCCCGGGCGGGCGACGACGCCCTGCATGGCCGAGATCGCCGCCGCCCCGCACACCGAGAACCCCGTCGCGACGAGCAGCGCGGTGACGCGCGGGACGCGCAGCACCCGGCCGAGCGCGAGCGTGCCGGCGAACGTGACGGCGAGCGTCGTCGTGACCACGACGAGGCCGCGCCATCCCAGCGCGAGCACCTCGGGCACCGAGAGCTGGAAGCCGAGGAGCACGACGCCCGCGCGCAGGACGACGCGGGACGTCCACGCGACGCCGGGTCGGGTCGCGGCGACGGGCGCCGCCCCGCGCCGGGTCCTGCTGGCCCGACCGAGCACCGGCGCGACGAGCGCGCCGAGCACGAGCGCGACGACGAGCGCTGACACCGTCGGGACGAGGCGCGCACCGAGGAGGACGACGAGGGTCGCCGCGGCGACCAGGCCGAGCCCGGGCACGAGCGCGCCCAGGTCCGCGGTGCGGTGGGCGGTGCTCACCGTCTCGACGGGTGGTGCGGCGGGGGTCGTGCGGGGTGCGGGAGGGGCCATGCTCTCGACCCTGCCGCGCGCGGTGGCGGCGCAGAAGAGCGAACTGCCTCGCGACCCATAGAGTGGACCTATGTCCCCGACCTCTCGCGACCGGACGTCGCTCTCCGCGCTCGAGCTGCTCGTCGCGACGGACTCCCACGGGTCGATCAGCGCCGCGGCCCGGGCGCTCGGGGTCGCGCAGCCGACGGCCTCCGCGGGCCTCCGCGCGCTCGAGCGCCGCCTCGGGCTGGAGCTCCTCGAGCGCACGACGCGCGGCTCCCGCCTCACGGAGACGGGCCGCGCCACCGCCGCGTGGGCCCGCGAGGTGATCGAGGCGTCGGACCGGTTCGAGACGTCGGCCGCCGCGCTGCGCGACGCCCCGGCGGCCCGGGTGCGCGTCGCGGCGAGCCTCACGGTCGCCGAGTACCTCGCGCCGCGCTGGCTGGCGCGCCTGGCGCTCGAGGGATCCGGCCCCGCCGGGGGAGCACCCGACGTCGAGCTCGTCGTGCGCAACTCGCGCGAGGTGACCGACCTCGTGCTCGACGGCGCCGTCGAGCTGGGCTTCGTCGAGAGCGCGACGCTGCGTCGAGGGCTGCGCAGCCGCACCGTCGCCCACGACCGGCTCGTCGTGGTCGTCGGGCCGGCGCACCCGTGGGCCCGCCGCAGCGCGCTCCGCGTCGACGAGCTGCTCACGGGCGGACTCGTCGTGCGCGAGCGCGGGTCGGGGACGCGCGAGACGCTCGAGCGGAGCCTCGCGGCGGTCGGCGAGCGCCTGCCCGACCACCTGCCCTACCTCGGCTCCACGGCGGCGCTCAAGACGGCCGTGCAGCACGGCGGCGCCGTCGCCGTCCTGTCGAGCCTCGCGGTCGCCGACGACGTCGCCCGGGGCGCGCTCGTCCGCGTCGCCGTGCCGGGGCTCGAGCTCGACCGACGGCTACGGATGGTGTGGAAGGACGGCACCGCGCTCTCCTCGGCCGCACGCCGCATCGCGGCCGCGGCGGCGGCCTCGTCGGGCTGAACCGGGTCGGCGAGCTCGCCGCGCCTCAGCGGACGGTCGCGTCCCAGCGCCAGCGCGTGCGGCGTCGACGGCCGGGCAGCTCGCTGCGCCCCGTCGCCCACAGGAGCACCAGGTCGGCGTCCTCGTCCGGTCCCGGCTCGACGTCGGGGAACAGGCGCGCGAGCACGCGCGCGGAGAGCCCGGGCGGGAACGCCGCGTGCTCGGCCGTCAGCCCGAGCACGACGTCGTGGCCGTGCACGAGGACCTCGACGACGCCCATCGCGGCGAACCCCTCGGCGTCGGAGCTTCCGTAGGGGTGGTACGCGCGAACGTCCGCCGGGCGGGTCTCGGCGAGCGTCGCGAGCAGCTCGCCGCCGCCGAGGAGCGCCTCCGACAGCCCCGCCGTCCCCGCCGCACGGTCGACGTGGACGATCTCGTCCTCGCCCCGCGGACCGACGAGCGGGACGTACGCGAGGGCCGGCAGCGCGGCGAGCTGGAGGGCGTAGGCGACCAGGTCGTCGACGACGTGCTCCGCCGTCGTCCAGCACGACCACCGGACCGGACCGGCCTGCGCGTCGAACGCGGTGACCGGGTGCTGCACCAGGTGGTCCGCGAGCCAGCGCGTCGCCGTCCGGACGTCGTCGCCGGTGACGGCGCCGCGAGCGGGGTCGGTGCGGGCGCTCACGTGTCGTCCGACGCCGTCGCGAGCACGTCGGCCCGCCAGCACTCGGCGAGGTACGGCAGGTCCACGTCGGTGCGTCCCGCGAGCGCGGGGTGCGTCGCGACGAGGTCGTCGATCTCGCCGAGCAGCTCCTCGCGGCGCTCGGCGGGGAGCGTCAGGAGGTAGCTGCGCGACGCGGCGAGCGGGCGCAGGGACGACGTCGGGACGCGGTCCGCCCAGGGCACCGTACGGTGCTCGGGCGTGGTGAAGAGGCTGTCCGCGAGCACGGGCTCGCGGTAGCTGTGCTCCAGGGTGTCCCCCCGGTGGATGACCTCCGTGAAGCGGCCGACCCAGTCGACCGCGTTGTCCCGCACGTTCCACACGATGCCGAGCCGTCCGCCGGGGCGCAGCACGCGCGCGATCTCCGGCTGGGCGGCGGGGGAGAACCAGTGCCACGCCTGGGCGACGAGCACCGCGTCGACGCTGGCGTCCGGGAGCGGGATGGACTCGGCCGAGCCGGGCAGCGCCTGCGCGCCCGGCACGGACGCCGCCAGGCGGGTGCGCATCGCGTCCGAGGGCTCGACGGCGACGACGTCCAGCCCCCGCGCGACGAGGCGCTCGGTGAGCTTGCCCGTGCCCGCGGCGAGGTCGAGCACGCGGCGCGCGCCCTCCGGCAGGAGCCAGTCGACCGCCCCGTCCGGGTACGAGGGGCGCGTGGACGCGTACTGGGCGGCACCCTGCTCGAACGACGCGGCGCGGTCGGCGCGCGAGCCGGGGTCGGGGGAGTCTCCTGAGCTCATGCCTCGACGGTGCCAGACGGCGGCGTGCCTCGACGGTGCCAGACGGCGGCGCTGCACGTCGACCCATACGCGCTCCTCTGCGTCCCGCGCGGGCGGGACGCAGATCGCATTTGGTCCGCGTCGTCATGTCCGGTAATGTTCTCGGCCGGTGGGACCTCCACAAGAGGGAGCCAGGGGACGAGTCTCGACTCGTCGCAACGGCTCTCTGGCAGTGGATGGTTACCCCCTTGGGGTATGGTGTAATTGGCAGCACGAGTGATTCTGGTTCACTTAGTCTAGGTTCGAGTCCTGGTACCCCAGCGAAGAGCTCCGGCTCAGATCGAGTGGTCAAACCCGCTCGAGATATGAGGTAGAGTTCTCGACGGAGAAACGGACCGGAAACGGTCCGAAGATCCACAGGCCCCCATCGTCTAGCGGCCTAGGACGTCGCCCTCTCACGGCGGTAACACGGGTTCAAATCCCGTTGGGGGTACAGAGAAAGGCCCGGTCACCATCACGGTGACCGGGCCTTTGTCGTGCGCGGCGGAAGGTCGGCAGGACGCGGTGCAAGACGCGGTGGCCTCGCACGTGTGACGTATGTCGGAATGACGTACGCCGGGGCGTCACGTGCGTCGGCGTGGCGGAGGTCACGCGGGTCGACCCTGGGCTGTCGACCGCCGGCCCGGCGCCCCCAACGTCACGGGGCGCCGTCGCGTCCGGGGCCGGGCTCGTAGGGCTTGGGGATTGGCGTCGGCGTGGGCCGCGGGTGGATGACGGGGACGTACGTCGCGCGGTGCTCCCCGGAGACCGCCCAGCCGGGCTCGTCGTCGTGGAGCTCCGCGGGGTGCTCGCCGCCGAGCCGTCCGTCCCGCCGTCCCGCCGTGCCCCGCGCCGCCTCGGCCGGGCCCGCGACCGCGATGGGCTGCGTCGGCCCGCTCGACGCCTCGGCCGCCCGCCCGGGGACCACGACGACGCGTTGATCGGTGGCTGGCGGTGCGGGGACGGGCGGCAGGGTCTCGGCCGGGCTGCGGCCGTCCCACGCGGGGGCGGGCTCGACGGGCGCCGGCTCGGCCGGCTGGGGAGGGCGCGGGCCCGGCGGCGGGATCGACGCAGGTGCGGCGCCCTGGGGGCCGCCCTGGGCCTGGCCGGGGCCGCTCGACGGCGCCGCGCCGGGACGGCTGCCCGGCGTGAAGAGCGTGTCGCACAGGAGCCGGTACGTCGCGTCGGGGTGGGAGACCCAGTCGATCTGGCGCAGCGCCTGGTCCTGCCCGGCGGACTCCAGGAGGAACTGCCCGTAGCCGAACACGCGCCCGACGGGCGAGCGTCCGTAGTTCATGTCCGTGACCTTGGTGAGCGGCATCATCGCGACCTTGTGCGTGATGAGGCCGTAGAGCAGGAGCAGGCGCTTGTCGGTGGCGACGAACCACTCGTTGCGCCACTCGAAGACCTTCCACACCAGGCGCCCGGCGAGGATCAGCCACAGCCACCACAGGAACAGCACGCCGTCCCCGACGGCGGGACCGGCCTGCACGACGAGCCAGGCGACGACGAACGCCCCCGCGACGGCGGTCACGACGGGCTCGAGCAGCATCCCCCAGTGGTGGCGCGTGGCCACCACGACCCGCTCGCCGCTCAGCACGTAGCGGTCGAGGATCTTGCTGCGGGGACGGCCGCTGGCCACGGTCAGTCCAGCAGCGAGTTGAAGAACTGGCCGATGGAGCTGAAGGCGCCGACGATGACGTCCCAGATGCCCTCGACGATGTCGGCGGCGCGGTCGGGGCTCCTGATGACGGCATAGACGGCGAAGATCACCAGCACCCAGATCAGGGTCATCTTCACCTTCGGATGCATCGGGACTCCTCGTGTCGCGGGATCGGACGGTCAGGCTCGCCCCCTGCCGCCGCCGAGCAGTCCGGCGCCGGGGCACGCACAGCATGGCAGCAGCCGGTGACATTTTGACAGGGCACGTCCCGTTTGCGGCCCGCGGCACGCCGAACCCGACGTGCCGAACCCGGGGTTGTCGCCGGGCTCGGCGACCGAGCCCGGCCACATCCCCGGGCTCGGCGCGTCCCGCTACTCGCCGGCGCGGCGCAGAACCTCGGTGAGGCGGTTCGCGGCGGCCACGACCGACCCGGAGTGCAGCCGGCCGGGCTGGCGGCTCAGGCGCTCGACCGGGCCGGAGATGGAGACCGCGGCGACCACACGGCCGGACGGCCCGCGGACCGGTGCGGAGACCGAGGCGACGCCGAGCTCGCGCTCGGAGACGGACTGGGCCCAGCCGCGGCGCCGGACGCCCGAGAGGATCGTGGCCGTGAAGACGGCCTCGCGCAGCCCGCGGTGGAGGCGGTCGGGCTCCTCCCACGCGAGCAGGATCTGCGCCGCGGAGCCGGCGTTCATCGTCAGCGTCGCGCCGACGGGGATCGAGTCGCGCAGGCCCACCGGGCGCTCGGCGGCCGCGACGCAGATGCGGTGGTCGCCCTGGCGGCGGTAGAGCTGGGCGCTCTCGCCCGTGTGGTCGCGCAGCGCGGTGAGCACGGGGTTCGCGGCGGCGAGCAGGCGGTCCTCGCCGGCGGCCGTCGCGAGCTCGTTGAGCCGCGGGCCGAGGACGAAACGACCCTGCATGTCGCGGGCGACCATGCGGTGGTGCTCGAGGGCGACGGCCAGGCGGTGCGCCGTCGGGCGGGCCAGGCCGGTGGCGGTGACGAGCTGGGCGAGCGTGGCAGGTCCGGACTCCAGGGCGCCCAGGACGGAGGCCGCCTTGTCCAGCACTCCGACTCCGCTAGTATTGTCCATAGGTCGATATTGACGTCTCACGCACTGAGATGCAAGTCCGGCACGGATGTTCCACCCGCTGGACGTTCTCCCCGGCGGGCTGCCGGACGGCGGACGATCGACCCAGGCGGTTCTCCGTACCCCCCAGGAGCACCGTGACAGACGACGAGGAGATGAGCTACATGGCCGGCACGCTGGCGGAGAAGGTCTGGGACGCGCACCTGGTGCGACGAGGCACCGACGGGTCGCCCGACCTCCTCTACATCGACCTCCACCTCGTGCACGAGGTCACCAGCCCCCAGGCGTTCGAGGG
>JAQSXO010000365.1 GCA_029256625.1 Cellulosimicrobium sp.
TGATGCCGCGGCGTGCGGCGCACTGCGTGCACACGGTGAGGGTGCCGGCGGCGAGCACGGCGTCGAGCAGGTCGGGCAGCGGGGCCGCGTGCTCGAGCTCGAGCTCGGCGGCACGCCCCGGGAGACCGAACCACGCGGCCTCCCCGGTGAGCCACACGCTCACCTCGACGCCCGCGGCGACGGCCGCGGCGGCGACGGTGAACGCCTGGTTGGCGGCCTCGGGGCGGTCGAGCCCCGACGTGGCCTTGACGACGAGCGAGCGATGACGGGGGGCCGCGGGGAGCGGCGCGGAGTCGGTCACGCGGCCGAGCGTAGCCCTCCGCCGTGAGCCGCTCCGGGGCCGCGACGTGGCGCGGCCGCCCGGCCGGTAGGATCGGGCGCATGAGTCCGCACACTCTCGAGCTGATCTTCCTCGGCCTGCTCCTCGCGGCGACGGTCACCATCACGTGGTTCGCGGGGTACGTCGTCTACAAGCTCTACAAGGGCCAGCGCTGACGCTGCCGCGCGGGGCCATGCTTCGTTCGTGCCCGTCGCCCCGCCCGACTCCGAGAGGTGGTCGCTGATGCCGTTCGAGTTCCCCGAGGGCCTCGCGCCCGAGGTCTACCCGCTCGCCTGGCTCGTCGGGAGCTGGCGCGGCGAGGGGGTCGTCAAGTACCCGGGCATCGAGGAGACGCCGTTCGTCCACGACGTCGTGTTCGACCACGACGGCGGCCCGTACCTGCGCTACGAGTCGACGCTGCGCGTCCTCGAGGCCGAGGTCCCCGAGACCGTCCCGGACGAGGGGGCTTGGCCCGAGCGTGACGGCGCGACGCTGGACGCCGCGGCCGCCGACGCGCCCGTGTGGTCCACCGAGACGGGCTACTGGCGCGTGTCGACGGACCGGCCCGACGGGCTCGAGGACGACCGCCACCCGCTCGAGGTGCTGATCGCCGACCCCGCCGGCCGCGTGTCCGTGTACCTCGGCGCGGTCGGCAACGGCCGGGTGGACCTGGCGAGCGACCTCATCGCGCGCACGTCCACCGCGTCGGAGGTGACCGCCTCGAAGCGGCTCTACGGGTTCGTCGAGGGCCAGCTCCTGTGGGTGTGGGAATTGGCGGCCTTCGGCGAACCGTTGCAGTCGTACGCGTCCGCGAAGCTGACCCGGCGCCCGTCGGCCTGACCGGCGGCACCGGGGACACGCCGGCAGGCCCGGACGTGCCGACGAAGGAGGACCACCCGTGACCACCGGTTACACCAGCCCGCTCCTGTCGCGCCACGGCGCGGTGCCCGCGACCGGCCCCGACGAGGGCGTCGCCTGGCACTACGGCGACCCGACGGGGGAGCAGCGCGCCCTGCGCACGGGCGGCGCCGTCGTCGACCAGTCGCACCTGGGCGTCGTCACGGTCACGGGCCCGGACCGGCTGAGCTGGCTGCACTCCATCACGTCGCAGGACCTGACGAACCTGGCCCCCCGGACGTCGACCGAGCTGCTCGTGCTCTCCCCGCAGGGGCACGTCGAGCACGCGGCCTCCGTCGTGGACGACGGGGAGACGACGTGGCTCGTCACCGAGCGCTCGCACGCGGCCGACCTCGCCGGGTGGCTCGACCGCATGAAGTTCATGCTCCGCGTCGAGATCGCCGACGCGACCGACGACTGGGCGGCGCTCGGCGAGCCCGTCGACGCGGAGGGCGCCGAGGGCGAGCCGGTCACGTGGCGCGACCCGTGGCCGCGCGTCACCGGCGGCGGCACGCGCTACGGACCGCCCGAGGCCGAGCACCCGGGCATGGAGCGGCCCTGGCGGCTCGTGCTCGTCCCGCGGGCGGAGCTCCCCGACGCCGTCGCGGCGCGCGAGGCGGCCGGCTGGCGGCTCGTCGGCACGTGGGCGAGCGAGGCCGCGCGCGTCGAGGCGTGGCGGCCGCGGCTCGCGACCGAGATCGACCACCGGTCGATCCCGCACGAGACCGACTGGCTGCGCACCTCCGTCCACCTGCACAAGGGCTGCTACCGCGGTCAGGAGACGATCGCGCGCGTGCACAACCTCGGTCGCCCGCCGCGCCGGGTCGTCATGCTGCACCTCGACGGCTCCGGCCACCTGCTGCCCGCGCCGGGCGCGGAGGTCACGCTCGACGGGCGAGCCGTCGGCGCGGTGACGTCGGTCGCGCGCCACCACGAGCTCGGCCCGATCGCGCTCGCGGTCCTCAAGCGCGGCGTCCCCGAGGACGCCGAGCTCCTCGTCGACTGCGACGGCGGGGCGATCTCCGCGGCGCAGGAGGTCGTGGTACCGGGCGAGGGTGTCTCCGTCGACCGGCCCGCCCCGCGCGGCCCCGTCGGACGGGGGATCACGCCCCGCGGCGAGGGCGCGCCCACGAGCATGCTGTGAGCCGCGGGCCGGCGTCGCGCGAGGACCCCGGTCCCGGCGCGGTCGACGTCGCCCGGACCGCGTGGCGCCGGCTCCTCCTGCGAGCGCGGGTCCGGCAGGGCGCCTCGCGCGTCCGCGTCGCGCTGTGGCCCATCCTCCAGGCGTCGGCCGCCGCGGGCCTCGCGTTCGGCATCGCCCGGTACGGGCTGGGCCACACGGCGCCGTTCTTCGCGCCGGTCTCCGCGTGGATCTGCCTCGGGTTCAGCCAGGACCGCCAGCTCCGGCGCGTGCTCGAGCTCGCGGTCGGGGTCGCGATCGGCGTCGGGCTCGGCGACCTCGTGGTCCACGCGATCGGGTCGGGGTGGTGGCAGGTCGCCGTCGTGCTCGCGGTCTCCGCGCTCGCGGCGCGCTTCATCGACCGCGGCGCGATGCTCACGACGCAGGCCGGCGTCCAGGCGATCGTGATCGTCGGCCTGCCGGCCGCGCAGGCGGGCGGGCCGCTGGGGCGCTGGACGGACGCGCTCGTCGGCGGCGCGGTCGCGCTCGCGGTCGCCGCGCTCACGCCGGGGGACCCGCGGCGTCGGCCCCGGCTGCTGGGTGCCGAGGCGACGACGGAGCTCGCGGGCGTGCTCGACGTCCTCGCGCGGGGGCTGCGCACGCGCGACCGCGCCGACCTCGACGCGGCGCTCGTCAAGGGCCGCGCCTCGGAGGGCGCGCTCGAGGAGTGGCAGTCGTCCGCGTCGTCCGCACGCGAGCTCGCGCGCGTGAGCGCGGCGGGACTGCGCCACCGGGACGAGCTCGGCGGGCTCGAGCGCCAGGCGGTGCTCGTGGACCGCGCGATGCGCAGCGTGCGCGTCCTGGCGCGGCGCGCGATGCCGGTCGCGAGCGGCCCGGACGAGCGCGAGCTCGACGGCGTCGCGGACCTCGTCGCGCGGTTCGGCGCGGGCGTGCACGTGCTCGCGGAGGCGGTCGGCGCCGGGCGCGACCCGGCGGTGGCGCGCGAGGTCCTCCTCGAGGTCGCGCACGGTGCGGACCCGCACGCCCTCGGCGACGGCGACTGGCAGGTGCAGTCGCTCGTCATGCTCGTGCGGTCCCCGATCGTGGACCTCCTCGAGGCGGCCGGGGCGTCGCCGGAGCAGGCGCGCGACGCCCTCCCCGAGCTCTGAGCCGGCGAACCTGGCCTGCCGGGCGAACCGGACGTTCTTCACCCTGCACAGCGGCGCCCCGGGCCGGTACCGTCAGGGCATGGAGGTCCCCGTCAGCGCCCTGCGTGCCGAGCTCAAGTCATGGATCGAGCGGGCCAGGGAGGGGGAGGAGGTCGTCATCACCGAGCGCGGAGTCCCCGTCGCCCGGCTGACCGGCGTCGCGACCGCCGACCTCGTCACCGAGCTCGTGCGCGACGGCGTCCTGGTCCCGGCGGCAGGTGAGCGCCCGGTCCACGCGGTGCCCGGTGGGGACGTCGAGGCGCGGCCCGCGAGCCCGGACGGCGCGCGACCCGCCGACGGCGCCCGGTCGGCCCGCGGGGGCGGCGTCGCGGCGCTCGTGCGCCGGATCCGGCGCTGAGGCCCCGATGGCCCTGGTCTACTTCGACGCGAGCGCGCTGGTGAAGCTCTGCGTCCCCGAGGCGGGCTC
>JAQSXO010000366.1 GCA_029256625.1 Cellulosimicrobium sp.
CTCGGGCTCGCGTTCGACGGCGACGCCGACAGGTGCTTCGTCGTCGACGAGCGGGGCCGGAGGGTGGACCCCTCGGTGCTCACGACGCTCGTCGGGCTCCGAGAGGCACGCCGGGTGCGGGACGAGGGCGGCGTGCCGGTCGTGCTGCACAACGCGATCACGTCGCGCGCGGTGCCCGAGATCCTGGGCGCCGAAGGGGTGCGGACGGTTCGCACGCGGGTGGGCCACTCGTTCATCAAGGCGCTCATGGCGTCCGAGGATGCCGTCTTCGGGGGCGAGCACAGCGGGCACTTCTACTTCCGTGACTTCCTCGGCGCCGACTCGGGCCTCCTGGCCGCGATGCACGTCCTCGCGGCGCTCTCGGAGCAGGGCCGACCGCTCTCGGAGCTGGTGGGTGGCCTCGACCCGTACGTGCGCTCGGGCGAGGTCGACGTCGCCGTGGCGGATCCGGAGACGGCGACGGCCGCGGTGCGCGACGCCCTCGGGGACGCCTATGACACCGCGTCGCTCGACGTCGACGAGCTCGACGGCCTGACCGTCCGCCGCTGGCACGGCGACGACCCGTGGTGGCTCAACCTGCGGGCGTCGAACACCGAGCCCGTCCTGCGGCTGAACGTCGAGGCCGCCGACGTCGTGACGATGCGCGCGGTCCGGGACCGGGTCCTCGCCGCGCTCGCGGAGGTGCCTGCACAGGGCGGTGGGCCGCCGAGCGGCGGCGCGACGGACGGGGGAGGGCGCTGACGATGTACCTCCTCGACAACCCCGTGCGCCGCTACCCGTGGGGCTCGACGACGCTCGTGCAGCAGCTCCTCGGCCGTCCCGTCGACGGCCGTCCCGTGGCCGAGGTCTGGATGGGTGCCCACCCCGACGACCCGTCCACCGCCGACGGCGGTGGACGTCGGGTCACCCTCGACGTGCTCGTGGCCTCCCAGCCCGAGGCGATGCTGGGACCCCGCGTGCTGGCCGGAGCCGGACCGCGCCTGCCGTTCCTCGCCAAGATCCTGGCCGCCGCCCGTGCGCTGTCGGTCCAGGTGCATCCGACGACCGCCCAGGCCGAGGCGGGCTTCACGGCCGAGGACGAGCGCGGCGTCCCGCGCGCCGACCCGGTGCGGACGTACCGGGACCGCTCCGCCAAGCCGGAGATCGTGTACGCCCTCACGCCCTTCGAGCTCCTCAGCGGGCTCCGAGAGCCGGAGCAGGCGGCGAAGCTCGTCGCCGAGCTCGAGGTGCCCACGCTCGACCCCCTCGTCGCGCTGCTGCGAGAGCGGCCCGCCGACGCCCACCGGGGCGCGCTCACGTGGCTCCTCGGCCAGCGGGGGCGCGCGGCGCCGTGGGTGGAGGCCGTCGCCGAGACTGCGCGTGACGCCGTGGGTGCCCGGCCCGAGCTGGCCGTCGTGCACGAGCTCGCGCAGGAGTTCCCCGGCGACCCCGGGCTCCTCGCTCCGCTCCTGCTGAACCACGAGCGGCTCGAGCCCGGCCAGGCCCTCTCCACGGCCCCGGGAACGCTGCACGCCTACCTGCGGGGCATGGCCGTCGAGGTGATGGCGGCGTCCGACAACGTCCTTCGCGCCGGCCTGACGACGAAGCACGTGGACGTGGCGGAGCTGCTGGCGATCACGGACTTCACGCCGCGGCTCACCGGCTTCCTGCGTCCGGTGCGCGTGGTGCCGGGCGTCGTGGACTACGTCGCGCCCGCCGCCGACCTGGGCCTGCGCGTCGCCACCCCGCGGGCCGGGGACGAGCTGCCGGGGCCGGAGGACGGCCCGCGGATCGTCCTGTGCGTCGAGGGGGAGGTGCGCGTCGTGGCGGCGGACGCGCGACGTCTCCTGCCCGGCGAGTCCGTCTTCGTCCCGCACGTGGAGGGACCGCTGGTCGTGTCGGGGCACGGGACGGCCGTCGTGGCGCGGGCCTGAGGTCAGGCAGTCGTCACGACGAGGCGGGCGCCGGCGCGGGGAACCAGCGCGCGAACTTCTCCTCGAGCGCCTGCGTCCGCTCGACGTCGCAGCGCTTCTCGGCCGAGACGGTGATCGCGCCGTCGAGGCACTGCTGGTGCGCCAGCGCGACGTCCCACGTGACGAGCGTCGAGACCATCTGCAGCGCGAGCATGGCCGACAGCCCGACCCCGATGCCCAGTGCCGGGACGAGCGCCCCGCGCACGCGCGCGCGCCAGACGGCCAGGAGCGCGCGGACGCCCACGACGATCGCGCCGAGCGCGAGCGCGAGGCTCACCGCCTGCCACGGGAACGGCATCGTGCTCACGACGATGACGGCCAGCAGGAGCAGGCCGAAGTGCAGGACCCTCCGGGTCGCCTGCCGCGCGAGCTCGGGGTCGGGCTCCGCCGGCTCGGGCGGCGCCGGAGGGCGGCCGTTCTCGGGCGCGTGCAGCTCCGGACGTCCGGGCGGGGGAGGGGGGAGCGGGGCGCCCGGGCCGGAGCCGTGCGGGACCGGCGGGCCCGGACGTGCGCCCTCCTCCGGCGGCTGCGGCGGCTCGGGACGAGGCTGCTGCGGCGCGTCGGGACGGGGCGGTGCGTACGGGTTGCCCACGGGCAGCTCCTCGGTCGGTCGGGCGGCTCGCGGTACATTCTCCCATCGGAGACCGGGTGCCCGGGAGGGCGCCCGTCCCGCCCCGCCGAGGTGCCGCGGATGCTCGCCGAGGCGCCGCGCAGCCGCCACCGAGCCCGAGTCCGAGCCCGAACCCGGGCCACCCCGAAACCCGCAGGAGCACCGTGCAGACGCCGTCCGGACATCCCGTCGAGTCCACCTCCGCCAGCCGCGTCGTCGTCCTCGTCTCCGGCGCCGGCTCCAACCTCGCCGCGATCCTCGCCGCGCACGACGACGCCGCCTACGGCGCGCGCGTCGTGGGCGTCGTGTCGGACAAGGCCGACGCAGGCGGGCTCGACCTCGCCCGCGAGGCGGGGATCGCCGCCGTCGTCGTGGCCCCGGCGGACTTCGCCGACCGGGCCGCGTGGAACGAGGCGGTCGCGCAGGCGGTCGACGTCTTCCGGCCGGACCTCGTGGTGCTCGCCGGCTTCATGCGCATCCTCGGCCCGGCGTTCGTCGGGCGCTTCGCGGGCCGCACGATCAACACGCACCCGGCGCTCCTGCCGTCCTTCCCGGGCGCCCACGGCGTGCGGGACGCGCTCGCGTACGGCGTGCGCGTCACGGGGTGCACGGTCCACGTGGTCGACGACGGCGTCGACACCGGGCCGATCATCGCCCAGGTCGCCGTCCCGGTCGAGGACGGCGACGACGAGTCGTCGCTCCACGAGCGCATCAAGGTCGCGGAGCGCGCGCTGCTCGTCGAGACGGTCGGCCGCGTCGCGCGCGAGGGGCTGCGCGTCGAGGGCCGCCGGGCCCTGCTGGGCTAGACGCCGGGTTCCTCCGTGTCCTCGCCGGTGGCGTCGTCCGCGGGCGGGAGGTCGCGCGGCGCGAGGACGGCGAGGGCCTGGTAGGTCTCACGGCGCTCCTGGGGCGTCGCACGTCCCTCCTCGAGCGAGCGCGCGGTCCAGCGCTCGAGCAGCTCCGCGAGCTCGCGGGACATCGTCGCCGCCTGCTCGGCGGTGAGCACGAGCGTGCTGAGGGCGAGGATCCGGTCCTCGCGAGCCCCGGTCTCGCTCCCGCGCCGGAACGTCTCCTCGGCCCAGGCCAGGGCCGGACGCACCACGTGGCGCACCGCGTCGGGCGTCCCTGGCTCGACGGCGTAGCTCTGCGCCACGTTCTTCCACACCCGGTCGCGGCGGTCGCGCGCGTGCTCGGGGGCCTCGACGATCATCCCGGCCTTGGCGAGCACGCGGAGGTGGAAGCTCACGGAGTTCGCGGGCTCTCCCGTCGCCTGGGCGAGGTCCGCAGCGCGCGCGTGCCCGAGGACGGCGAGCTCCATGAGGATGCGCTGCCGCAGCGGGTGCGCGATGGCCCGCAGCGCCGCGGGGTCCTGGACGCGAAAGGTC
>JAQSXO010000367.1 GCA_029256625.1 Cellulosimicrobium sp.
GTCGTGAGCACGTGCACGGCCGCGCCCTCGGTCTTGCGGATGAGCTCGACGCCCGAGAGCAGGTTGCCCCACTGGTCGTTGCCACCCGTCTGGAGGGACACGCCGTGCCGGCGGTACAGCTCGAGGAAGTCGATGCCCTGGAGGATCTGGTAGCTGAACTCGGTGAAGCTGATGCCCTCCTCGGAGCGCAGGCGGCGCGCGACGGTGTCCTTCGCGAGCATCGTGCCGAGCCGGTAGTGCTTGCCGACGTCCCGCAGGAAGTCGATCGCCGACAGCTCGGAGATCCAGTCGAGGTTGTTCACGAGCCGGGCGGGGTTGTCGCCCTCGAAGTCGAGGAACCGCGACACCTGCGACTTCAGCCGCTCGGTCCACTCCGCGACGGTCTCCTTGGTGTTGAGGACGCGCTCGCCCGACTGGCGCGGGTCGCCGATCATGCCCGTCGCCCCGCCCACGAGCGCCACGGCGCGGTGGCCCGCGAGCTGGAGGTGACGCAGCACGACGAGCTGCACGAGGTGGCCGTGGTGCAGGCTCGGCGCCGTCGGGTCGAAGCCGCAGTAATACGTGATCGGGCCCTCGGCCAGCGCGGCGCGCAGCGCGGCCTCGTCGGTGGACTGCGCCACCAGGCCTCGCCATTGCAGCTCGTCGAGAACGTCGCTCACTTCTGCTCCTTCGTCGAGTGCCCGCGAGCCGAGAGGCCGCCGCAGCGGCACCGCACGGCCCGGCCGCGCGACTCACCGCGCTCGGGCGCTCACGCGTCGGTAGGCCGAGACCGTCGGGTCCCCCGCGAGCCAGGAGCGCCACGGGTAGAGGTCTCCGTCTCCCCCGTCTCCCGAGACGCCGACGCGGGGGCCCGTCGCGATCGCCGGGCGCAGCGACGCGGCGGTCGCACGGTGCAGCACGAGATCGCCCTCGGGGTCCGTCAGCTCGGCACCGTACTGGCGCAGGTCGAGGTCGAGCGCGACCGCGAGGCGCGCGGGACCCCGGGCGATCTGGCGGTCGGAGTCGCAGCTTCCAGCGGCGAGGCGGCGCGAGCGCGCGAGGTCGACGCCGTCGGTCACCTCGCCCGCGCGCAGCAGGACGGCGGACGCGCGGCCGACCGGCCCGCAGACCACGTTGACGCAGTGGTGCAGGCCCAGGTGCCGGTACACGTACAGCCGGCCGGGCTCGCCGAACATCGCACGGTTGCGCTCCGTCCGTCCGCGGAAGGCGTGCGAGCCCGGGTCGCGCTCGCCGTCGTACGCCTCGACCTCGGTGATCCGCAGGGTGACGTCGCCGTCGTCGCTGCGCCGGGTGAGGAACGACCCGAGCAGGTCGCGGGCGACCTCGTGGACGTCGCGCGCGAACCAACCCCGGGCAGGGACGTCCCATGGTCCGACGGCGTGCGGCTTCCCGCTCCCCGTCGTCTGCGTCACGGCGTCCGTCGACATCGCACCACCTTCCGTCGTGGGCAATCTACGCCTCGCCACCGTCGCACGAGCCCCGGCGCGACCGCCGCTCGCTCGCGCGCACGACGTTCCCCCAGCCGTCGAGGACGACGTCGGCCCGCTCCCGCGAGGCGTTGCGCGCGTAGTGCTCGCGCTCGTCGGCCATCCAGGCGAGCCAGTGCGCACGCTGGTCCTCGCCGTCCCGTTCGAGCCCCCGGCGCAGCCGCACGTCGTCCGTGGCCTCGACCCACACGCGCAGCGCCGCGACCTCGTCCGCCTCGCGGCGACCCGCCCCGCAGCCCTCGACGACCAGGAAGGGCGCCGGGGCGACGTCGTGCCATTCGGCGAAGCGGTCGAGCTCCCAGTCGAACCGGCGGTACCGCCCCGAGCGTCCCGCCGCGAGAGGGGCGAGGACCCACTCCACGAGGCGGCCCCAGGCCGGTTCGAGCCCGCGCCAGCCCTCGTACAGGTCGTCCATGTGGAGCACCTGCGCGGGCAGCGCGTCGCCGAGCTGCGCGGCGAGCGTCGTCTTGCCCGAGCCCGCCGGCCCGTCGACCACCACGAGCCGCGTGCCCGACGGCGTCGCGCCGGCTCCGACGGGCCCGTCGCCCGGGCAGGGCGACGGGCCGAGGCGCGGGACGGCGTCGCGCACGCGCCGCACGAGGTCCGCGAGGACGTCCTGGTCGACGCTCACGCGCGCACCGCCGGCGCGGGCACCCTCAGCACGAGGGTCGTCAGCCCTGCGCCCAGAAGCGGTACTCGGCCGAGCGCTCCTTCGCGGCCTCGAGCTGCTCGGCGACCCGGACGGGGGCCGTGCCGCCCTGGGCGTCGCGCGACGCGAGCGAGCCCTCGACGCTCAGGACGTCGCGCACGCCCGGCGTGAGGTGCTCGGAGATGCCCGCGAGGTCGGCGTCGGACAGGTCCCACAGCTCGACGCCGCGCTCCTCGCACACGCGCACGCACGCGCCGGCGACCTCGTGCGCGACGCGGAACGGCACGCCCTCGCGCACGAGCCACTCGGCGACGTCGGTCGCGAGCGAGAAGCCCTGCGGCGCGAGCGACGCCATGCGCTCGGTGTCGAACTCGAGCGTCGCGACCATGCCGGAGAACGCGGGCAGGAGCACCTCGAGCGTGTCGACCTGGTCGAACACCGGCTCCTTGTCCTCCTGCAGGTCGCGGTTGTACGCGAGCGGCAGGCCCTTGAGCGTCGCGAGCAGTCCCGACAGGTCGCCGATGAGGCGGCCCGCCTTGCCGCGGGCGAGCTCGGCGACGTCGGGGTTCTTCTTCTGCGGCATGATGCTCGACCCCGTGGAGTAGGAGTCGTGCAGGCGCACGAAGCCGAACTCCTTGGTCGCCCAGAGGATGACCTCCTCCGCGAGGCGCGAGAGGTCGACCCCGAGCATCGCGGCGACGAACGCGAACTCCGCGACGACGTCGCGCGACGCGGTGCCGTCGATCGAGTTCTCGACCGGGCCGTCGAACCCGAGCTCGGCGGCGACGGCCGCCGGGTCGAGGCCCAGCGACGAGCCCGCGAGCGCCCCCGACCCGTACGGCGAGCGCGCGGCGCGCACGTCCCAGTCGATGAACCGGTCGACGTCGCGCAGCAGCGGCCACGCGTGGGCGAGCAGGTGGTGCGCGAGCAGGACGGGCTGCGCGTGCTGGAGGTGCGTGCGCCCGGGCATCGCGGCGCCGGGGTGCGCGGCGGCCTGCTCGATCAGCGCGTCGACGACGTCGAGCACGAGGTCCGCGATGGTGCGCGCCTCGTCGCGCAGGTACATGCGCGTGAGCGTCGCGATCTGGTCGTTGCGCGACCGGCCCGCGCGCAGCTTCCCGCCGAGCTCGGGACCGGCCCGCTCGATGAGCCCGCGCTCGAGCGCGGTGTGCACGTCCTCGTCGTCGTCGGCCGCGACGAACGCGCCCGACGCGACGTCCTCGCGCAGGCGCTCGAGCGCGGCGAGCATGCCCTCGAGCTCGTCGTCGTCGAGCAGGCCTGCGGCGTGCAGGACCTTGGCATGGGCCTTCGAGCCCGCGACGTCCTGGCCCGCGAGGCGCCAGTCGAAGTGCGTCGACTTGCTCAGCGCGGCGAGCGCGTCGGCGGGACCACCGGCGAAGCGGCCGCCCCACAGGCTCACGCGCCCTCCCCCGTCGTTGGCCTCCGCTGCCGCCGCGCCGCCCTCGGCGGACGTGGTGGTCTCCGGTCCCTGCTGGTCGTGCGTGCTCACAGTGCTCCTGCCCCGAGGTCCACACCGTTGCCGAACTTCTCGTCGCGCGCGGCGGCGAGCTTCGCGGTGAGACCGTAGATCTCGATGAATCCCTTGGCCTGCGACTGGTCGAACGAGTCGCCCTCGTCGTACGTCGCGAGGTTGAAGTCGTACAGGCTCGCCTCCGAGCGTCGGCCCGTGACCGTCGCGCGCCCGCCGTGCAGCACGAGGCGCACGTCGCCCGAGACGTACCGCTGCGTGTCGTCGATGAACACGTCGAGCGAGCGCTTGAGCGGGCTGAACCACATGCCGTCGTAGACGAGCTCGGTCCAGCGCTGCTCGACGCCGCGCTTGAAGCGGGCCTGCTCGCGCTCCAGGGTGACGTTCTCGAGCTCCTGGTGCGCGGCGATCAGCGCGATCGCGCCCGGCGCCTCGTAGACCTCGCGCGACTTGATGCCGACGAGGCGGTCCTCGACGATGTCGATGCGCCCGACGCCCTGGGCGCCCGCGCGGCGGTTCATCTCCTGGATCGCCTGCAGCGGCGTCACCGCGACGCCGTCGAGCGCGATCGGGATGCCCTGCTCGAACGTGACCACGACCTCGTCCGCGACCGGCGGGAAGGTCGGGTCGTCGGTGTAGTTGTAGACGTCCTTGGTCGGGGCGTTCCAGATGTCCTCGAGGAAGCCGGTCTCGACCGCACGGCCCCACACGTTCTGGTCGATCGAGAACGGGTTGTGCTTGGTCGTCGCGATGGGCAGGGAGTGCTTCTCCGCGTACTCGATGGCCTTCTCGCGCGTC
>JAQSXO010000368.1 GCA_029256625.1 Cellulosimicrobium sp.
GTCGTCATGATCTCGAACCTGCTCATCATGGTCATCGTCGGCGGCTACGAGACGTTCGTGTCGCGCATCCGGCTCGACGGCCACCCGGACCAGCCCGAGTGGCTGAGCCACGTCAACGCGAACGTGCTCAAGACCAAGCTCGCGATGTCGATCATCGGGATCTCGTCGATCCACCTGCTGCGCACCTTCATCGAGTCGTCCACCGGCCGGATCACGGGCGACGTCATGATGTGGCAGGTGATCATCCATCTCGCGTTCGTCGTCTCGGCGCTCGCGCTCGCGGCGATCGACCGCATGTCCCTCACCGCGCACCAGCGCGCGGCCAACGCCGCCGCGGCGGGCGAGGGTCCCGCCGACCCGGACGCATGAGCCGGCCCGACGACGTCCCGCGCCCCGACGCCGAGCCCGACGCCCCCGCGTCGCTCGACGCCGAGGTGACGGACGCCGTCGAGCAGGCGGTCGAGGACGAGGTCCGCGCCGCGGTGCGCCAGGCGGTGTCGGTGTCCGTCGCGACGGGCCTGTACGGGATCTCGTTCGGGGCGCTGTCGGTGGTCGCCGGCCTCGACGTCGCGCAGACGATGGCGCTGAGCCTGGTCATGTTCTCGGGCGGTTCGCAGTTCGCGCTCATCGGCGTGGTCGGCGCGGGCGGGGCACCGACCGCTGCCATCGCGACCGCGGGCTTCCTCGGGGTCCGCAACGCCCTGTACGGAGCCCAGCTCGGCCCGCTGCTCGCGCTGCGGTCGTGGCACAAGGTCGTCGCGGCGCAGTTCACGATCGACGAGTCGACCGCGGTCGCGACCGCCCAGCGCTCGCGCCGCGCCGTCCGCGCGGGGTTCTGGTGGACGGGCGTCGGCATCTTCGTGCTGTGGAACGCCATGACGCTCGTCGGGGCGCTCGCGGGCGACGCGCTCGGCGACCCGCGCGCGTGGGGGCTCGACGCCGCCGCGGCGGCCGCGTTCCTCGCCCTCCTGTGGCCCCGGCTCGCGGCGCGCGCGATGCAGCTCACCGCGGCGGCGGCCGTCCTCGTCGCGGTCCTGCTGATCCCGGTCGCGCCGGGCGGCGTCCCGGTGCTGGCGGCCGCCGCGGTCGCGATCCTCATCGGGCAGGTGGACGCGCGGCGTCGCCGCGACGCCGCGGGCGGACCGCCCCCGTCGTCCACGGACGGACCCACGGGGACGGAGACCTCATGACGTCAGCGACCGTGTGGGTCGTCGTGCTGGCCGCGTCGGCGCTGTGCTTCGCGCTCAAGCTCGCCGGGCACCTCGTGCCCGAGCACTGGCTCGCGGACGAGCGCGTCGCGCGCACGGCGGCGCTCGTGACCGCCGCGCTCCTCGCCGCGCTCGTCGCGGTGCAGACGGTCGGCGACGGGCAGGCGCTCGTCGTCGACGCGCGCCTGCCCGCGCTCGGCGTCGCGGCGGTCGCGCTCGCGCTGCGTGCGCCCTTCATCGTCGTCGTGGTGCTCGCCGCCGCCACCGCCGCGGGCCTGCGCGCCCTCGGCTGGGGCTGACCGCCGACCCGGGGCGTGGCCCGTGTCTCGTAGGGTGAACCCGTGAGCCTCTTCCGCGAGACCGCCGACGTCTCCGTCCGCCCTGCCGTGCCCGGCGACGACGTCGCGATGACCGCGATCCAGGACACGGTGCGCATGCGCGAGCAGTGGGCCGCCGCGATCTCCTCTCCCCCGGGGCCCGGCTTCGGTGTCCTCGTCGCGTGCGTCGGCGCGGACGTCGTCGGGTTCGCCGCGGTCGCTCCCGGTCAGGTCCTCGCGCTCGAGGTGGAGCCGCGGCACCAGCGCGGCGGGCACGGGTCGCGCCTGCTGTCGGCCGCGGTCGACCGGCTGCGGCGGGACGGCTCCGCCGAGGTCGTCACGTGGGTGCTCGACGGCGACACGGCGCGCGAGACGTTCCTCGCCGGCGCCGGCCTCGGGCCCGACGGGCGGACCCGCACGCTCGCGACCGGGGTGCGCGACGTCGTCGAACGGCGCTGGACGGCCGAGATCTGAGGGTCGTGCCGGTGCTCGTCACGCACCCGTGACACCACCGTGACCCGTTCGCGCGCGTGACCTGCGAGGATCGACCGCCATGGGCATCCTCACCGACTACTTCGCCGCTCCCGACGACACCCGGGCGGCGACCGCCGCAGCCAGCGGGCCCGACACCCCCGACCCGATGACCTCCCAGCCCGCGTTCGCCACGGTGGAGCTCAAGGGCATCGACCCGTTCGTCGTCCTCGGCACGCTGACGAGCCTGCTCACGGACCGTCCGTACGCCGAGGTGACCGCCGACGCGCGCCACGGGTCGCTCGTCGCGACCGCCGGGGACGAGGGGCCGTGGGTCGTCTCGGTGACCGACACGCTCGTGCGCGCCCTCGCGGGCGCGACGCCCGCCGCCCTCGACGACGTCGCCGTGCGGTGGGCCGCGACGGAGGAGCTCGAGGGGTCCGACCCCGCCGGCCTCGCGGACGCGCTGCACCGGCTCTCCGCGCTGTGCGTCCGCGCCGACGACGCCGGTCACCGGCTCTACTGCTGGACCAGCCTCTGATCCTCGTGCCCGGGCGCCGTCAGGCGCGGCGGCGCGAGCGGTAGAGCGACGCGGCCTTGCGCAGCGCCTCGCGCGCCCGTCGCCGGTCGCGCGCCGCGTCGTAGGCGAACGCGAGGTGGTACCAGGCCTCCCAGCTCTGCGGGTCGGCGTCGACCGCGTCACGGTAGGGGCCGAACGCGGCGTCGGCGGCGTCCCGGTCGATGCGCCCGCCGGGCGAGCGCGGGAGGTCGTCGACCGGTAGCCGGCCCTGGGCGGCGAGGTCGTCCGCCATGCGCTGGACGGTCCCGGCGAGCAGGAACTCGCGCCCGACCAGTCCCACCACGAGCAGGGGCAGGACGAGCACGCCCGCGCCGATCACCATCGCGACCGGCTCGCCCGTGCCGATGAGCGCGGCGGCGCGGCCGGCCACCTGCCACACGTACAGCGCGAGCAGGAGCGTGACGAGCACCGCGCCGAGGATCGCCTTCCAGGGACGCGCGGCGCGCGACCTTCCCCCGAGGTCGCGGCCGCCGTCCTCGGGGCCGACGGGACCGTCGGGCGCGCTCACGCCAGGTCCAGCACGTTCTCGAGCCCGACGGTCAGCCCCGGCCGGCCGACGACCTCGCGGACACCGAGCAGGACGCCCGGCATGAAGGAGACGCGGTCGAACGAGTCCTGCCGGATGACGAGCTGCTCGCCCGCGTTGCCGAACAGGATCTCCTCGTGCGCGACGAGGCCGCGCAGGCGCACCGCGTGCACGCGCACGCCCTCGACGTCTGCTCCGCGCGCCTCCCAGCCCGACTCGGTCGCGTCGGGGCCCGGCCCGAGCCCGGCGCCGGCCCGCGCGGCGGCGATCGCGGCGGCGGTGTGCCGCGCCGTGCCGGACGGCGCGTCGACCTTGTCCGGGTGGTGGAGCTCGATCACCTCGGCCGACTCGAAGTACCGCGCGGCCTTGGCGGCGAACGTCATCGCGAGGACGGCGGACAGGCCGAAGTTGGGCGCGATGAGCACGCCGAGCCCGGGTGCGCCGGCCGCGGCGGCACGACCGAGGTGCGCGACGACGCGCCCGCGGCTCTCCTCCGTCCAGCCGGTGGTCCCGACCACGGCGTGCACGCCCGCGTCGATCAGCGCGTGGACGTTCGCCTCGGTCGCGGAGGGGACGGTGAAGTCGACGGCGACGTCCGCGCCGCCGAGCGTCGAGGCCGCGACCTCGTCGCCCGCGTCCAGGCGCGCGACGAGCTCGAGGTCCGCCGCGCCCTCGACGGCGGCGCAGACCGTCGCGCCCATGCGCCCGGCGGCGCCGAGGACGGCGACCCGCAGCGGGCGACCGGCCTCCTCACCGGGGGCGGTCGGGGCGGAATCGGGCGCGGGGGTGCTCTGCTCGCTCACGCCCGTCACCCTATCGCCGGTGCGCGGGCCGACCGGCGCCTCGTCCGCCGCACCGGGCAGTGGGTCTGCCCACAGCACGACGGCGGCCGCCCTCCGGGAGGAGGACGGCCGCCGCGAGACGTCGTGGCCGGCGACGGATCAGCCGCCGAACGGTCCGACGCGGACGACGGACCGCGGCCGCGAGGCGAGCTCGCCCGCCAGCTTCCGCACGTCGTCGGCGGTGACCGAGCGCACCGCGTCGAGCGACTCCTCGACGCTCAGGAGCTCGCCGTAGACGAGCTCGGCCTTGCCGAGCCGGCTCATGCGCGAGCCGGAGTCCTCGAGCCCGAGCACCATGCCCCCGGAGAGCTGGCCGATGCTGCGGTCGAGCTCGGCACCGGTGATGCCGTCGTCCGCGAGGCGGTCGAGCTCGGAGTGGAGCAGGGCCGTGACCTCGTCGACCTTCGACGGCGCGCACCCGGCGTAGAGGCCGAAGGTGCCGATGCCGCCGTGCCCCGACGCGAACGAGTACGTCGAGTACGCGAGGCCCCGCTTCTCGCGGATCTCCTGGAACAGGCGCGAGCTCATGCCGCCGCCCAGCACCGCGCTGAGCACGGAGAGCGTGAAGCGGCGGTCGTCGGTCGCGGACAGGCCCGTGCCGCCGATGACGACGTTCGCCTGCTCCACGGCCCGGTGCACCGACAGCTCGACGCCCTCGGTCCCGACGCTCGCCAGGGCGGGGTCCGCCGGGTCGCGCCGCGCGCGCGGCGCGCTGCCCGCGTCGAGCGGCCAGCCGCCGTCGTGCAGCGCCTGGCCCACCTGGGCGACCAGCGTGTCGTGGTCGACGCCGCCCGCCGCCGCGACGACGAGCGTCTCGGGGCGGTAGTGCCAGCGGTAGTGCTCCCAGACGGCGTCGCGCGGCACCGCGTTGATCGTGTCCGGGGTGCCGCCGATGGGGCGGCCGAGCGCGTGCCCGCCGAGGACGGCGGCCGCGAACTCCTCGTGCACGACGTCGGACGGGTCGTCGTCGTTCATGGCGAGCTCTTCGAGGATCACGCCGCGCTCGGTCTCGAGCTCGTCGGGGTCCAGGCGCGCGGACGTCACCATGTCGGCGATGACGTCGACCGCCATGGGCAGGTCGGCGTCGAGCACGCGCGCGTAGTAGCACGTGTGCTCCTTGCCGGTCGCGGCGTTGGCCTCGCCGCCGACGGCGTCGAACGCCTCGGCGATGTCCATCGCCGAGCGGCGCGCGGTGCCCTTGAACAGCAGGTGCTCGAGGAAGTGCGTCGAGCCGAAGTGACCGTCGGTCTCGTCGCGCGAGCCGACGCCGACCCACGCGCCCACCGTCGCCGAGCGCAGGCCCGGCATCGACTCGGTGAGCACGCGGACCCCGCCGGGCAGGACGGAGCGACGGATCGTCGCGCCGTCCTGCCCGGCGGTCAGCTCGGCCCCGGCGCTGCCGGCCGGGACGAGCGGGAGGTCCCAGGGCACGTCAGGCGTCCGCGCCCTCGGTCGCGTCGGCGTCGGC
>JAQSXO010000369.1 GCA_029256625.1 Cellulosimicrobium sp.
ACCATCGGCCAGACGTGCGTGAGGACCTCGTGCACGATGCGCGCCTTCTCTGCCGGGGGACGCGCCCGGAGCGTCGTCCCGGCCAGGGTCGCGCGCCGGGCGAGGAGGAGGGCCAGGTCGAGCTCCGCGCGTCGTCCCTTCTGCATGCCGATGACGATCAGGCGTCCGCCCATGGCGAGCACCTCCAGGTTGCGCGGCAGGTAGGCGGCGCCGACGACGTCGAGCACGACGTCCGCGCCGTGCCCGCCGGAGGCGTCCCGCACCGCGGCGACGAAGTCCTCCTCGCGGTGGTCGACGGCGAGGCTCGCCCCGAGCGCGAGGCAGCGGTCGGCCCGGTCGCGGCCGCCCGCGGTGACGGCCACACGGGCGCCGAGCGCGGCGCCGACCTGCACGGCGACGGTCCCGACACCGCCCGACCCGCCGTGCACGAGCAGCCACTCGTCCGGGGCCAGGCGACCGATGTCGACGACGTTGCTCCACACCGTGCACGCCGCCTCGGGGAGCGCGGCGGCGTCCACGAGGTCCACGCCGTCGGGGACGGGCAGCACCTGTGTCGCCCGGACGCGTACCTGCTCGGCGTAGCCCCCGCCGTCGAGCAGCGCGACCACGCGGTCACCCTCGGACCACCCCGTCACGGACTCCCCGACGGCCGCGACCGTGCCCGAGACCTCGAGCCCGGGCCAGTCGGGTGCGCCGGCGGGCGGCGGGTAGGATCCGGCGCGTTGTAGCAGGTCAGCGCGGTTCACGCCAGCGGAAGCGACGTGGACCACGAGCTCGTCCGGTCCGGGGGTCTGGTCAGGGAGCGCGGAAACCGTTAGTTTCTCAGGGCCACCGGGGGCCGTTATCGTCACGCCTCGCACATCGCCGAGACTACGCGGACGGCCCGGGAGGCGCCGGTTCGCCGACGGGGCGTCGCGGGAGCGGGGACGAAAGTTCACGCTCCTCGCGTCGTGCTCCTCGCGGATTAGGTGTCCGGGGGATGTGCACCGATAGTTAGTACGCACGACCGGGGAGCGGAGCCCGGGAGGCGCCGCTGCCACGCGCGCCGACCGCGCCGCCGAACGGGTGGACCAGGGTGATGGAGGCAGGTTCGTATGCTCCGCAGGTTGAGCGTCCGCGGGAAGATCCTTGCGGCTCTCGCGGTGCCCGTCCTCGTCCTCTTCGCGGCCGCCGCGATCATCTCGGCACAGGCCATCGCGTCGGCGCGAGACGCCAGCCAGACGAGCGCGCTCATCGCGGCGCTCGAGGCCCAGGACGCGGCCGGGGCCGAGATCGCGGCCGAGCGCACGTACTCGTTCCTGGACGCGAACGGCGGCGTCGAGGACGCCGAGGCGCAGATGATGGCGCAGCGCGAGAAGACGGACCAGGCGCTCGACGCGCGCGACCGCGCGTACGAGAAGCTCGACACGTCCGCGCTCGACCCGCGCGTGCGGAAGGCGGTCGCCGACACCATCGCCGACCGGTCCACCCTCCAGTCGGTCCGGCAGGCGATCGACCGGTCGTCCATCGGTCAGCTCCAGCGCAACGGGCACTACAGCAACCTCATCGACGACGCGCTCGAGGTCCCTCGCGTGCTCGCCGACACGGCCCCCGACCGCAGCCTGGCGCAGTACCTCGACACGTACGTCCTCCTCGACGAGCTGCTCGCGCAGCAGGCGCTCGAGCAGCCCTTCGCCGGCGCCGTGCTCGCGGCCGCCCAGGTCGGCCAGGAGAGCGACACGACGAGCCAGCAGGCCGCGGTGCTCGTGACCAACGGTGACAGCCTCGCGGACCACACCCGCGCGGCCGTCCGCCAGCTGCCGGGCGAGTACGTCCTCGAGACGCCGACGGCGACCTACAACCAGATCCGCCAGAACCTCGCCGGCTCGCGCCCCGGCGCGACGCCGGCGAGCCAGGCCTCGCAGTGGACGGAGTTCTCGCAGGCCGACCGCGACCAGACGACCCCGGTGCGCGACAAGGTCCGTGACGACACGGCCGAGATGGCCTCCGACCTCGCGAGCGCCGCGACGACCCGCGCCGTGATCACGATCCTCGCGACCCTCGCGGCCGTCGTCGCCTCGGTCCTCGTCGCGGGCCTCATCGCCCGTGCGATCGTCAACCCGCTGCGCCGCCTCACCGACGCGGCCGAGGACGTCCGTGACCAGCTCCCCAGGCTGGTCGAGCAGGTCGCCGTCCCGGGTCAGGGCCCGGGCATCGACCTGGCGCCCATCACGGTCGAGTCCACGGACGAGGTCGGCCAGCTCGCGACCGCGTTCAACGACGTGAACCAGACGACCATCAAGGTCGCCCGTGAGCAGGCCGCGCTCCGCGGCTCGATCGCCGAGATGTTCGTCAACGTGGCGCGGCGCGACCAGGTGCTCCTCAACCGGCAGCTCGCGTTCCTCGACGACCTCGAGCGCTCCGAGGAGGACGCGGGCACGCTGTCCAACCTGTTCCGCCTCGACCACCTCGCGACGCGAATGCGCCGCAACGCGGAGTCCCTGCTCGTCCTCGCGGGCATCGACTCGGGCCGCCGGGTGCGCCAGCCCATGCCGGCCTCCGACGTCATCCGTACGGCGTCCTCCGAGATCGAGCTGTACGACCGCGTCCGGCTGAACCTGGTCGTCGACCCGCTCATGCTCGGTCACAACGCACTCAACGCCGCGCACCTGCTCGCCGAGCTCCTCGAGAACGCGACGATGTTCTCCGAGCCGCACACGCCCGTCGAGGTCACGACCGGCCGCGACGAGCACTTCGTCTACGTGACGGTCCGCGACCACGGTCTCGGCATGACGCCGGACGAGATCGTGGAGGCGAACCGCAAGGTCGCGACGCACGCGGCCTCGGACGTCGTCGGTGCGCAGCGCCTCGGCCTCTTCGTCGTCGGCCGCCTCGCGGACCGTCTGGGTGCGAAGGTCCGGTTCAGCGCCGGAGGCGACGACCAGGGGACCGAGGTCGTGGTCTCGTTCCCGGCCGTGCTCTTCGTCCCCGACTCCAGCGTCCCGCTCCCGCTGCCGACCGACCCGCTCGAGACGCGCACCCAGGCGGCTGCGCAGCAGCTCGCGGGCACCGGGGTCCTCCCGGCCCAGCCCCCGGCGGAGATCGCGGCCCCGGCCGCCCCGTCGGTCCCGGCACCCGCCGCGACGGCGTCGTTCCCGACCGTCGAGCCGGAGGCGCCCGCCGCGGTGCCCGTCGACCTCGACGCGCTGACGGACGGCACCACGCAGACGGGCATGCCGCGACGTCGCTCCCGCACGGTCGACCCCGCCGCGGCGGCGCCGAGCGCGTCGTTCGCGTCGGGCCCGCAGACCGGGGCCATCGTCCTCCCGCCGCTCGCGACCCCGGCGCTGCCGGACCAGCTCCCCGCCGGGGACGAGGCGTGGACGCCTCCGGCAGAGGTGGCCGACGCCGGCTCGGCGCTCCCGAGCCGGTCGCGTCCGGCCGTGAGCCCCGTCGAGCCGGTCTCGGCCGAGATCCCCGTCCTCGACGTGAGCACCCGCAGCGCGCTCTTCTCGAGCTTCCGCCCGGTGGGCGACCGCCCGGCCGGCGAGAACCCCGTGGAGCTGGCCGCCGCACCGGACGTCACCGCGACGGACATCCCCCTCGTCTCCGAGGTCCCGGCCGACGCCCCGGTCCCGCAGGACGTGTGGACGCCGCCGGAGACGGCCGCGGCTCCCGCGGCGGCCTCCTGGGACGCAGCCCCGACGCAGACCGGCGACACCTGGGCCCCCGAGCAGGCCTGGGCTCCCGAGCAGCCCGCCGAGCAGGCGTGGACCCCGGAGCAGCCCGCCGAGCAGGCGTGGACGCCCGCGCCGGCCGACGCCTGGGCGCCGTCGTCCGTGGCCGACGCGCCGCTCGACGCCACCCGCGTCGTCCCCGCCGTCCCGGCGGAGCCCGTCGACGAGACCACCGTGGCGCGCGTCCCGCTGGTGCGACGTGCACCGGCGGCCCCGGAGCCGGTCGCGGCGCCTGTCACCGGGTCGCGTGCCGAGGCAGCGGCCCCGGCGGACGTCCCCGTCGTCGCAGCCCCGGGCGGAGAGCCGGACGCCGCCGGGGAGGACATCCCCGCGGAGCTCACGTTCGAGGCGCTGCCCCGCTTCGAGGAGCTCATGGCCGACCTGCCGACCCGCCGGTCGCTGCGCGAGAGCCAGGCGCGCAAGCGTGGGCTGTTCGGCCGTCGTCCCCGGACGACGGCGACGCCGCAGGCGGCGCGCCCGGTCGGACCGTCTCCGGACGCCCTGGCGTCGCGCCCGGCCGGAGCACCCGCCGCCGCGGCTGCGGCCCCGGCGGCCCCTGCTCCTGCGCCGGCACCCGTCCTGGCGGCCGTTCCGGCCGAGGCTCCTCCGGTCGAGGCGCCGACGGCTCCGCCGCGGGAGGCCCAGGCCCCCGCACGGTCGTCGGCGTTCGCGCCGCGAGCGGGCCAGCCCGCCGGCACGAGGTCCGCGTCGCCGTTCGCGCTCGAGGCGCCCGCCGCCCCGGTGCAGGACGCGCCGTCCGCTGCCGCCTACGCGCCCGTCGACACGGGCTACGCAGCCCCGGAGCAGGCCGCGGCGGCTCCGGAGCCGGCGCACGGCCCGGCTGCGGCGGGGTACGGCCCGCCGACGCCGCTCGTCCGGCGACAGGTGGGTGAGGCCATCGAGCCGCTGGAGCCCGGGTACATCGCGGACTCGGTCGAGGCGCGGTCGGACTGGATGGCGTCCGCGGTGCTGTACGAGGAGATGTCCACCCTGCTGCAGGGCAGCACCGACTTCCAGGAAGCGACC
>JAQSXO010000370.1 GCA_029256625.1 Cellulosimicrobium sp.
GTCGAGCACTTCTCCACGCTGCTCGACGAGGGCCGCGAGCTCCCGAGCATCCCCCCGTGGTTCGCGCAGGAGAACAAGTGGCGCTCCGCGCGCTACGGCATGGACGCGATCATCATCCTCGACCGCGAGGGCAACGAGGAGCTCGTGACCGACGCCGTCGGGCGCCTGCTCGTCGAGCTCGAGCCGGTCGCGGCGCGCCTCGGGTGCCTCGACGAGCTCGACGGCGTGCGCACGATCGTGCGGCGCGGTGCCTCCTACCAGCGCCAGCGCGCGGTCGCGCGCCGCAACGGGGGCGAGCTGGACGCCGTCGTGCGCTTGCTCGTCGCCGAGATGCGCGCCGGCCGACCGCTCTGACGGTCAGTAGTCGCGCAGGACCACGCCGAGGTCCGCGGCGCGGTCGGCGAGCCACGTCGGCGACCAGTCGTCCGTGTCGCACGGCGACGACGTGCGGTCCGCCGCCGCCTCCGAGTACCCGCCCCACGACAGCACCCGGCACGTCGCGTCGGTCTCGAGCGCGTGCGTCCACTCCTCGTCCTCCGCGAACCCCGAGTCGACCGCCGACTGCACCAGGTCGAACTCGTGCCACCACTGGAGCATGTGCGACAGCTCGTGCGCGAGCAGGACCTGCTTGGTCGCCGGGTCGGAGTCCTCGCCCCACCACACGAACAGCACGGTCGGGTGGGCGGGCTGGAAGCAGCCCGCCGAGCCCGTGGCGTACGCGTCGTGCTCCGCGACGTGCGCCATGCCGCAGTTGAGCGTCGGGTCGTCGGTGAACACGACTCGCACGCCCTCGTTGGCGGGGTTGAGGGCGAGCAGCCACGCGGTCGGGTCGGGGTGGTCGGGCAGGAAGGGCGTGGTCTGCGTCGCACCCGGTACGGGGTCGGGCAACGGCTCGGCGTACTCGCCGGCCTTCCAGGCGGCCTCGGTGCCCGCCGCCGACGGCGTCGCGTCGGGGCTCGGGTCCTCCCAGACCGTGGGTGGCGGCACCGCGCCCTCCTGCTCGGTCGGCAGGAGCGCGCCGTCGCCGACGGCCTCCTCGCGCAGGCCGTCGACGAGGTAGACGGCCACGGACACCACGAGCACGAGCACGAACATCACGACGCGGCCCGCGCGGCCACGACGGCGTCGAGGCGCCTCCCACGAGACCGGGGACGCGCCGTACGCCGGGGCGTCCGCCGTCGGGCTGCCGTAGGCGGGGACGGCGATCGTCCCGTACGCGGGCACGGTCGCGAGGAGCGCCCGGTGCTGCGCCGACCAGTACGCCGCGGCCTGCTCGGCCTGGGCGCGCTCCTGCTCGGTGCGCGCCGCCGCGGCCGCCTGTGCCCAGGCATGGGCGCGGCGCAGCGCCTCGTCGGGCGTGAGGCCGGGCTCCGGGATCACACGTGGGTCACGGTCAGCGGCATCGACGAGTCCACGCCGATGTCGAGGCTCGACGGCGCCACCCCCGCCCGCACGACCGCGGACCCGAGCGCGGCGATCATCGCGCCGTTGTCGGTGCAGTAGCGGATCGGCGGGATGCGCAGCTCGATGCCCGCCTCGGCGCAGCGCTTCGCCGCCATGTCGCGCAGCTGCGAGTTCGCGCTGAACCCGCCGCCGACGACGAGCGTCGAGACTCCGTGGCGCTCGCACGCCGCGATGGTCTTGGCCGTGAGCACGTCGGCGACGGACTCCGCGAAGGAGGCCGCGACGTCGTGCACGGGGATCTCCTCCCCCGCGTCCTGGCGGGCCTCGACCCAGCGCGCGACGGCCGTCTTGAGACCGGAGAACGAGAAGTCGTACGCGTGCTTCTCCTGGTCCTTGCGCGCGGTGAGCCCGCGCGGGAAGCGGATCGCCGTCGGGTCGCCCTCGCGCGCGAGGCGGTCGATGTGCGGGCCGCCGGGGTAGGGCAGGCCGAGCAGGCGCCCGACCTTGTCGAACGCCTCCCCCGCGGCGTCGTCGAGCGTCGAGCCGAGCTCGGTGACCGACGTCGCGACGTCGTCGACCAGGAGGAGCGAGCTGTGCCCGCCGGACACGACGAGCGCCATGACGCGCTCCGGGAAGGCGCCGTGCACGAGCTCGTCGACGGCCGCGTGGCCGATGACGTGGTTGACGCCGTAGAGCGGCTTGCCGAGCGCGAGCGCGAGCGCCTTGGCGGCGGACGCGCCGATCGTCAGCGGGCCGACGAGACCCGGCCCGGCGGTCACGGCGATCGCGTCGACCTCGGACAGGTCGACGTCGGCCGTGCCGAGGCTGCGCTCGATCGTGGGGATCATGGCCTCGAGGTGGGCGCGTGACGCGACCTCGGGGATGATGCCGCCGTAACGGGCGTGCTCGTCCATCGAGCTCGCGACGGTGTCGACGAGCAGCTCGCGACCGCGGACCAGCGCGACGCCCGTCTCGTCGCAGGACGTCTCGATGCCCAGCACCAGGGGCTCGCCGGAGCTCACAGAGACCTCACTGACACAGAGGGAACCATGGCGTCCAGGGTAGTCGCGCGCGCGGTCGGCCAGCGCCGTGTCGCGCACGTCACACCGTCTGCCGGGAAGATGGTTCAATGCTCAACCGTTGCCCCGGTCATGAGCACCGACACCCTGGCTCCCGCGAGCCTGCAGATCGACGAGACCACGGCCGACCGCCTCTTCCGCGAGGCGCGCACCACCGCGCAGTTCACCGACGCCGAGGTGACCGACGAGCAGCTCGCCGCGGTCTACGACCTCGTCAAGTGGGGCCCGACGGCCATGAACACCGTCCCGCTGCGCATCCTGGCCGTGCGCACGCCCGAGGCCCGTGAGCGCCTCGTCGCGCACATGAACGACGGCAACAAGGAGCGCGTCGCGAACGCGCCGCTGTCGCTCGTCGTCGCGTACGACCCCGCGTTCCACGAGCACCTCGACACGCTCTTCCCGCACGTGCCCGGCATGCGCGACAACCTCCACGGCGTCCCCGAGGTCCGCGACGGCATGGCGCGCGACAACGCCCACATCCAGGCGGGCTACCTCGTCGTCGGCCTGCGCGCCGCCGGCCTCGCCGCGGGCCCGATGAACGGCATGGACCGGGCCGGGATCGACGCCGAGTTCTTCGCCGACAGCGGCTGGAAGTCGATGCTCGTCATCAACGTCGGCGTGGCCGACGGCGCCGGCACGCCCTACCCGCGCTCGCCGCGCCTCGCGCCCGAGCAGGCCATCGCGACCGTCTGAGACCCGCGGCACCCTGACACCCGCGGCACGGCCGCGACCGCACGTCCGCCGAGGCGGCACCCCACCGGGGTGCCGCCTCCCGGCGTCCGCGGCGCGGTGCGGTCAGGTCGCGGCGGGTCGTGCCGGGTCGTTCGACCACTGCGACCACGAGCCGGCGTAGAGCGCCGCCTCGACGCCGAGCGTCGCGAGGGCGGCGACCTCGTGCGCCGCGGTCACGCCCGAGCCGCAGTAGACGCCCACGGCCGGGGGCGCGTCGTCCGCGCCGTGCAGCGCCCCCAGGCCCGCGAACCGCGCACGCAGCGCCGCCGCGTCCAGGAACGTCCCGTCGGCGGCGAGGTTGTCCGTCGTGGGGGCGCTCACCGCGCCGGGGACGTGCCCCGCGCGCGGGTCGACCGGCTCGACCTCGCCGCGGTAGCGCTCGCCCGCGCGTGCGTCGAGCAGCACGCCCGACGTCGCGAGGTCGGCCGCACCGTCGGCGTCGAGCACGGGCATCCCGCCCGGCGTGACGACGACGTCGCCCGGCTCGGGCCGCACGTCGCCCTCGTCGAGCGCGTGCCCGGCCGCCTGCCACGCGGCGAGCCCGCCGTCGAGGATCCGCACGTCGTCGTGACCCGCCCAGCGCAGCAGCCACCAGGCGCGCGCGGCGGACGTGCCGCCCACGGCGTCGTAGACGACGACCGGCCGGTCCGCGCGCACGCCCCAGCGCCGCGCCGCGGCCTGGAGGTCGGCGGGGTCGGGCAGCGGGTGCCGGCCCGC
>JAQSXO010000371.1 GCA_029256625.1 Cellulosimicrobium sp.
CCGAGCCCGTGCGCGGCGACTGGTCGTCGGACCGTGGCTACGCCGTCGGGAAGGAGCTCGCCGACGCGGTCCGCGCGGGCGACGGGCCCACCGCGGTCTTCGCCGGCAACGACCAGCTCGCGCTCGGCGTGCTCCGCGCGTTCTGGGAGCAGGGCGTGCGCGTGCCGGCCGACGTCTCGGTCGTGGGCTTCGACGACGTCGCGGGGGCCGGGCACTTCATCCCGCCGCTGACGACGGTGCGCCAGCCCTTCGGCTCGCTCGGCCGTCGGTGCATGGGGATGATGATCGACGCCCTCTCCGGCGCGACGGTCCGGCCCGTCTCGATCCCGCCCGAGCTCATGGTGCGCGAGAGCACGACGACGCCGCGCGACTGACGCCGCGCACCGCTCACGAGAACCCGTGCCGGGGGAGTTGGCCTCACCGGTTGTGAGCGCTAACATTCGAGGTGGAACTCAACGACCGAGGCGCGACGCCGCGACGAGGAGAAGCAGCAATGGTGCAGCAGGACGAGGTCGGCCGCCGTCGGGCGGCCGTCGTGGCAGGGGAGACCGCGCTCGGCATCGAGCTCGGGTCGACGCGGATCAAGGCGTGCCTCGTGGACGCCGAGGGCACTCCGCTCGCGAGCGGGAGCCACGCGTGGGAGAACCGGCTCGAGGACGGCACGTGGACGTACCCGCTCGACGCCGTCGAGGCAGGGCTGCGGGACTGCTACGCGCGCCTCGTCGACGACGTCGAGGAGCGGTACGGCGTCCGGCCCACGACCTACGGCGCGCTCGGTGTGTCCGCGATGATGCACGGCTACCTCGCGTTCGACGCCGACGGCGAGCTGCTCGTCCCGTTCCGCACGTGGCGCAACACGTCGACCGGCCCGGCCGCCGCCGAGCTCACCGAGCTGCTCGGGTACAACGTCCCGCTGCGCTGGTCGGTCGCGCACTGGTACCAGGCGATCCTCGACGCCGAGCCGCACGCCGCGAAGGTCGCGAGCCTCACGACGCTCGCCGGGTACGTCCACCGGCGGCTCACGGGTCGCCACGTGCTCGGGGTGGGCGACGCGTCCGGCATGTTCCCGGTCGACCCGGCGACGCGCGACTACGACCACGCGCTCCTCGCGCTCGTCGACGAGCGCGCCGCGACGCACCGGGACGGGCCCAAGCTCGCCGAGCTCCTGCCGGACGTGCTCGTCGCCGGCGAGGACGCGGGGCGCCTCACGGCCGAGGGCGCCGCCTGGCTCGACCCGTCGGGCGCGCTCGCCCCCGGCATCCTGCTGTGCCCGCCCGAGGGCGACGCCGGCACGGGGATGGTCGCGACGAACGCGGTCGCGCCGCGGACCGGCAACGTGAGCGCGGGCACGAGCATCTTCGCGATGGTCGTCCTGGAGGGTCCGCTCGGCAGCGTGCACCACGAGCTCGACCTCGTGACGACCCCCGCGGGCGACCTCGTCGCGATGGTCCACTGCAACAACGGCGCGAGCGAGCTCGACGCGTGGGCGAGCCTGCTCGGCGAGCTCGCCGCGGCCGTCGGCAGCGACGCGAGCCCGGACGACGTGTTCGGCGCGCTCTTCCGTGCCGCGCTGGACGGCGACGCCGACGGCGGCGGCCTGCTCGCCTACAACTACCTCGCCGGCGAGCCCATCACGGGCCTGGACGAGGGTCGGCCGCTCGTCGTGCGCACGCCCGGCAGCCGCCTGACGCTCGCCAACTTCGCCCGGGCGCAGGTGTACGGCGCCTTCGGGACCCTCGCGCTCGGCATGCGCGTCCTCGCGGGCGAGAGCGTCCGGCTCGACGGGATGCTCGCGCACGGCGGCATGTTCCGCACCGCGGGCGTCGCGCAGCGGCTGCTCGCCGCGGCGATCGACGCGCCGGTGAGCGTCGGCCACACGGCGGGTGAGGGCGGCGCGTGGGGCATCGCGGTCCTGGCCGGCTTCGCACGCGACCGGGCGTCGTCGGGCACCGCGTCCCGGTCGACGGACGCCGCCGCCGACCTCGGCGCGTACCTGCGCGAGCACGTGTTCGCGACGGCGGAGATCGAGACCGTCGCGCCCGACCCCGTCGACGTCGCGGGCTTCGCCGCCTACCTCGAGCGGTACGCGGCCGGGCTCGCCGTCGAGCGCGCCGCCGTGGCGGCGCTGCCCACCCGCACCGAAGGAGAGGACCCCGCATGAGCACGCCCACCCCGGCCGCGGACGTGGCTGCCGCGCCCGCCGCCGCGACGGCGGTGCCTGCGCACCTGCGCGACGCCGTCGACGCCGCCAAGGAGCGCGTCGCCGCCCTGCACGCCGAGCTCCCGCGGTGGGAGCTCGTCGTGTGGACCGCGGGCAACGTGTCCGAGCGCGTCCGCGACACGACGCGCCCCGACGGCTCGGGCGACCTGCTCGTCATCAAGCCGTCGGGCGTGGCGTACGACGACATCACGCCGGCGGCGATGGTCGTGTGCGACCTCGACGCCACGCTCGTCGAGGGTGACCGGTCGCCGTCGTCCGACACGGCGGCGCACGCCTACGTCTACCGGCACCTGCCGGAGGTGGGCGGCGTGGTGCACACGCACTCGACGTACGCGACGGCGTGGGCCGCGCGCGGCGAGCCGGTCCCGTGCGTCCTGACGATGATGGCCGACGAGTTCGGCGGCGACATCCCCGTCGGGCCTTTCGCGCTCATCGGCGACGACTCGATCGGGCGCGGCATCGTGGAGACGTTGCGGGACTCCCGGAGCCCCGCGGTCCTCATGCGCAACCACGGGCCGTTCACGATCGGCAAGGACGCGCGCGCGGCGGTCAAGGCGGCCGTCATGTGCGAGGAGGTCGCGCGGACCGTGCACGTCAGCCGCCAGCTCGGGGAGCCCACGCGCATCCCGCAGGACGACGTGGACTCGCTGTACGCGCGGTACCAGCACGTCTACGGGCAGCAGCCCGCGCCCGACCGTCCCTGACCCGCGGGCGGCGCCGGCCGCGGCAGACGGCCGCCACCGGTTCCCGGTCGGCGCACCGGCACGACCGCAGCACGACCAGCAGGGACGGGACCGCAGCGGTGCGGAGCCCGCCCCACGACACGAGAGATGGACCGACATGAGCAAGCCCTACGCGGACCGCGAGATCTGGTTCCTCACCGGGAGCCAGGACCTGTACGGAGAGGACACGCTGCGGCAGGTCGCCGAGCAGTCCCAGGAGGTCGCGCGCGTCCTCGACGCGTCCCCCGACGTCCCGGCGAACGTGGTCTGGAAGCCCGTCCTCAAGGACGCCGCCTCGATCCGGCGCGCGATGCTCGACGCCAACGCGGACGACCGCGTGCTGGGCGTCGTGACGTGGATGCACACGTTCAGCCCCGCGAAGATGTGGATCGGGGGCCTCGACCAGCTCCGCAAGCCGCTGCTGCACCTGCACACGCAGGCGAACGTCGAGCTGCCGTGGGACACCATCGACTTCGACTTCATGAACCTCAACCAGGCAGCGCACGGCGACCGCGAGTACGCGTACGTCGCGACGCGACTGGGCGTCGCGCGCACGACCGTCGTCGGGCACGTGTCGAACCCGGCCGTCACGGCGCGCGTCGGGTCGTGGGTGCGCGGCGCCGCGGGCTGGGCGGCGACGCACGAGCTGCGCCTCGCGCGCTTCGGCGACAACATGCGCAACGTCGCGGTGACCGAGGGCGACAAGACCGAGGCCGAGCTCCGGTTCGGTGTGAGCGTGAACACGTGGGGCGTGAACGACCTCGTGCGCGCGGTCGAGGAGGTCTCCGAGGCCGACGTCGACGCGCTCGTCGCGGAGTACGAGGACCTCTACGACGTGGTCCCCGAGCTGCGCAAGGACGGCGACCGGCACGCCTCGCTGCGGTACGCCGCCCGGCAGGAGATCGCGCTCGAGACGTTCCTCGAGTCGGTGGGCGCCAAGGCGTTCACGACGAACTTCGAGGACCTCGGCGACCTGCGCCAGCTCCC
>JAQSXO010000372.1 GCA_029256625.1 Cellulosimicrobium sp.
CTCGTCGACGGCCGCAGCGTCCCGTACGCGAACCTCGACGTCGCGGCCTCGGCCCCGGCGCTGCGCTCGGTCGCGGACCGCGTCACCGAGGTGCTCCCGCTCTACGCGAGCGTGCACCGCGGCGCGGGCTACCTGTCGCAGGTCTCGACGGCGCTCTACGAGGCGTCGCGACGCACGATCGGCGCGTTCGTCGGTGCGCGCGAGGACGACGTCACAATCGTCACGCGCAACACGACCGACTCGCTCAACCTGCTCGCGGGCTGCGTCCCGGCGAACGCGGACGGGACGCCCGGGCGCGTGCTCGTCCTCGACGTCGAGCACCACGCGAACCTGCTGCCGTGGCAGCGCGCGGGAGGCGCGACGGTCCTCGCCGGTGGCGCGTCCGTCGCGGAGACGCTGTCCGGCCTGCGCACCGAGCTCGCGCGCTTCCCGTACGCCCTGGTCGCCGTGACCGGCGCGTCGAACGTCACGGGCGAGTCGCTGCCCGTCGCGGACGTCGTGCGGATCGCGCACGACGCCGGGGCGCGCGTCGTCCTCGACGGCGCCCAGCTCGTCCCGCACCGCGGTTTCTCGCTCGCAGACTCGGACGTCGACTACGTCGCGTTCTCCGGCCACAAGACGTACGCGCCGTTCGGCGCGGGCGCGCTCGTGGGTCGTCGCGACTGGCTCGACGCGGGCACGCCGTACCTCGCCGGCGGCGGCGCGGTGCGCCAGGTCGCCGTCACGGGCACGCAGTGGCAGACGGCACCCGCGCGCCACGAGGCCGGGTCGCCCAACGTCGTGGGTGCCGCGGCGCTCGCGGCGGCGTGCGACGCGCTGGCGGCGCTCGACCCGGCCGACCTCCACGCCCACGAGGCGACGCTGCGCGCGGCGCTCGTCGCCGGGCTCGAGGCCGTGCCCGGGGTGCGCGTCGTGCGGGTGTGGGAGGACGCCGTCGACCCGGTCGGTGTGGTCACGTTCTCCGTCGCGGGTCACGACCCGGGCCTCGTCGCCGCGTACCTCTCCGCGGAGCACGGCATCGGCGTGCGTGACGGCCGGTTCTGCGCGCACCCGCTGCTCGCGCGCCTCGGGTACGACGCGGGCGCGATCCGCGCCTCCGTCGGCGTCGGGACGACGGGCGCGGACGCCGTCCGGCTCGTCGAGGCCGTGCGGTCGTACGTGGAGCACGGTCCCGCGACCCGGTACGAGGTCGTCGACGGCTGCTGGGCCGTGGCCGACGACCCGCGCCCTGTGCCCGTGGGTTCCGGTCTCGAGGGGCTCTTCGCGACCGCCGCGGCGGGCTTCCTCGCCGACGCCGCGGGGTGCGGCCCCGCCGTCTGACCCGGCGCCGGCGGGACCGCCGGGACAGCCGTTCACCGGGCCGTCGACGAGCGTTGTCCACGACGTCGCCGGACCCTCTTGGCGGCGTCGTCCGCGTGTGCTCTGATATGCGCTGTGCTGCACGACGTCGTCCTCTCGGGGCACGGATTCCGCCTGGAACCGTTGGCCCTGGAGCACGCTGAGACACTGGCCGGCCTCGTCGACGAGGCGATGTGGTCAGGCATGAGCATCCCCATGCCCTTCGGGGTCGCGGGGATGGCCGAGCTGGTGGCCGCGACGCGTGCCGCGCCCGACCTGACGGGCTTCGTCGTGCGCGCCGTCGGTCCCGACGGCGCCCCGGGCGACGTGCTCGGCAGCACGGCGTTCCGCGACCTGTCGCTCGTCGACCGCCGGGTCGAGGTCGGCCGGACGTTCTACGCCCGCTCCACGTGGGGCAGCCTCGTCAACCCCGTGACCAAGTGGCTGCTCCTGCGGCACGCGTTCGAGACGTGGGACGTGCACCGCGTCGGCTTCCGCGTCGACACGCGCAACACGCGCTCGCTCGGGGCCATGCGCCGGCTCGGGGCGTACGAGGAGGGCGTCATGCGCGGCCACCGCACCGCCCCCGACGGGACGCGCGCCGACTCCGTGATGTTCTCGATCCTCGCGCCCGAGTGGCCCACCGTCGAGGTCGGGCTGCTGGAACGGATCAACGCGCCGCGCGTCGTGCCCGTGCTGGCGCCACCGCTGCCGCCGGTGGTCCTGCCGCTCGTCGCGTCCTGACCGGACCCGTCCGCGAGCAGACCTCGGACGCGCCGCGAGGGCCCCGCCGCAGCGGAGCCCTCGCGAGCGGATCAGGGGCAGTCACTAGCGGTCGAACGCGTCCTTGACGTCGTCGCCCGCCTGCTTCACGTCGGCCTTGGCCTGGTCCTTCTTGCCCTCAGCCTCGAGCCGCTCGTTGTCCGTGACCTTGCCCGCGCCTTCCTTGAGCTTGCCACCCGCCTCCTCGGCGGCGTGCTTGGCCTTGTCTCCGAGTCCCATGAGTGCTCCTCTCGTCGGTACCTGACGACCGTAGGCACGGGCCGGGTCACTCGCACGCGGTCGGGCACCCGGGGTGTGGTGGGATGTGCGGGTGCAGCACGACACCACCCTCGAAGGCTTCGGCGTCCGGCTCGTCCCGCTCCAGGAGAGCCACGCACCCGCGCTCGGCGCGCTCGTCGACGACGGTATCTGGGCCGGCATGTCGAGCCGGGTGCCCGCCGGGACGGACGCGATGGCCGGGTACGTCCGCGACGCCGTCGCCGCCCCCGGCCGGCTGGCGTTCGCCGTCGTGGGCCCCGGGCCGGACGGCGTGGCCGACGGCGCGGACGTCGTCCGGGGGTCGACGTCCCTCTACGAGTGGGTGCCGTCGCAGGGTCGCGTCGAGCTCGGCTCGACGTTCTACGCGCGCGAGTGGTGGGGCGGCGTGACCAACCCGGCGTGCAAGTACCTGCTGCTGCGCCACGCGTTCGAGGACCTCGGCGTCGCGCGCGTCGCGCTGCGGGCGGACGCGCGCAACAGCCGGTCCATCGGCGCGATCCGGCGCCTGGGCGCCGTGCCCGAGGGCGTGCTGCGCAGCCACCGCGTCGCGCCCGACGGGTCGCGCCAGGACACCGCCTACTTCTCGATCCTGCTCGACGAGTGGCCGGCCGTCCGCGACGGTCTGCTGGCCCGCCTGGCCTGATCGGCCGGCTCGCCGGAACGGGCCTGCGCGGCGTCGACCACGGGGTCGGTGTCGTCGTCCGCTCGATCACGACACCGACCCCGTGCTCGGCAGCGGGGCGGGCGGTCAGGAGCGGGGCGTGACGCGGCCCGCGAGGTGGAGGCGGCCCTTGCCGTCCCACGCCTGGTAGACGACGCCCGTCGTCTGGTCGCCCGGGCCGTCCGGCACCGCGGCCCGTACCTCACCGACGGCGTTCCGCACCGCGGCGGGCAGGTCGCCCGCGGGACGCAGGGCCACGTCGACCCTGCTCGGCAGCAGGACCGGCTTCGCGAACGTGACCGTCCAGTCGTACGCGTCGCCGCGACGTGGCCCCGCCTCGGCGAGCGCCCGCGCGGCGGTGTACATGCCGTGCGCGATGGCGCGCGGGAACCCGAACGCCTTGGCGCCGAGCGCCGACGTGTGGATGGGGTTGCGGTCGCCCGAGACGGCCGCGTACGCGCGGCCGGTCCCCGCGCCGAGCGCCCAGCGCGCCGTCGGGAGCGGGGCGACGAACGCCTCGGTGCCCGACGCTGCCGTGACGTCCTCGTCCGCCGGGCCGCCCGGGAGCGTGACGCCCTTCGCGAGGTAGGTCGAGACGCCCCGGTAGGCGAGCGTCGTCGCCGACAGGCCGCTGCCCGCCGCGCGCTCGTCGCCGGTGCGCTCGACGGAGACCTCCGTGACCAGGTCCACCTGGACCCCGCGACGGTGCGGCCGCAGCCGCTCGGCCCAGGCGCGCACCTCGAGCGTGTCTCCGAGCCGCACCGGACGCAGCACGGACACCGAGTTCGCGAGGTGCACCATGCCGAGCAGCGGCAGCGGGAAGTCGGTCCGGACCATGACGGCCGTCGCGAGGGGGAACCCGAGCACG
>JAQSXO010000373.1 GCA_029256625.1 Cellulosimicrobium sp.
GTCGGCGATCACGGCGGCGTACTCGGCGGACGGCCAGTCGTGGACGGCGCTCGCGGGCTCCGCGCCCGTCAAGCCCGACGCGACGTTCGGCGTCATGGCGGGCGGCGACACGGCGACGGCGAACACCGTCGCGAAGGTCGACTACGTCCACGTGACGGGGAGCGAGCCAGACGACGGCGTGCGCGAGCCGAGCGACGAGTTCGAGGGCGACGCCCTCGACGGGTGCCGCTGGGACGCGATCGTCCGTTACGACGGGTCGAAGGTCGCCGTCGCCGACGGCGAGCTGCGCATCACGACCCAGCCGGGCGACATCAACGCCGGGAACAACGGCGACCCGCGCAACTTCGTCCTCCAGACCGCTCCGGAGGGTGACTGGGTCGTCGAGACGCGGTTCAAGGCGCCGCTCGCGCACCGGTGGCAGCTCGCGGGCCTCATCGCGTACGGCGACGACGACAACTACGTCAAGGCCGACGTGCTCGCGAAGAACGCCCCCGGCACGGCGCTGAACCTCGGCGCCGAGCTCGTCTCGGAGAAGGGCGGCCAGTTCGGCAACGGCGGCAACCGCCAGCTCGAGCTCGCCGACTCGACCGAGTCGGGCTACTGGTACGTGCGCCTCGAGAAGGTGGGGAGCACGTACCAGGGCTGGGTCAGCGACGGCGGGGTGAGCTGGACGCCGCTGGGCGCGCCGGTGACCAACGACGCGGCGCTGACCAAGGTCGGTCTCATGGCGATCGGCCCGGAGCAGGAGACGCCGGTCACGGTGGCGTTCGACTGGTTCCGTCTCACGACGGAGTCCGAGCCGGAGCCGACGGTCGACGTCGAGGTCACCGCCTCCGCCCGCTGCCTCGCGGGCAAGGCGTACCTCGCGCTCCGCGCGACGAACGCCGACGAGGCGCCCGTCGCGATCACCCTGACCACGCCGTTCGGCTCCAAGGAGTTCGGCGCGGTCGAGGTGGGCGCCAGCGCCTACCAGTCGTTCGCGTCGCGTGCGACGTCGTTCGAGGCGGGCACGGCGACGGTCACGGCGACGCTCGGCGACGTCACGACCGAGATCGAGGTGCCGTACGACGCCGTGAGCTGCGGCTGACGGCGGGCCGGTGACGGGCGACCCGCTCCCGTCACCGGCCACCGCGCCGGCCCGGCCCCGGGCCGGGCCGGCGCACACCCAGCGGGACGACCAGGGACAGGAGCGACAGGTGGCACAGCGCACCTCGGCACGGACGCCGACGACACGGACGCCGGCGGGAGGAGCCCGGAAGGGCTCGGACCGCACGGGCGGCCCGACGACGACGCCCGCGCGCTCCCGTCCCGCCGACCGGGGCGGTGCCGGCCGCCCCGAGCCCCGGCCGCCGGCGCGCGTCCGCGCGCGCCGGTGGTTCGCGGGCCTCGACCCGTGGCGCCGGGTGCTCCTGGCCCTCGCCGCGCTCGCCGTCGTCGCGGTGACGGTCGCGCTCGTCGTGGCGCTCACGCGGGAGGCGCCGGCCGCGAACGACGAGGGTTTCGCCGTCGACCCCGCGCGCGTCGCCGAGCTCGAGGCGGCCGAGGAGGCGCGCGACGCCGACAACCTCGTCGCCTCGATCGAGCACGCCGAGCACGTGCAGACCGAGCTCGTCCCCGTCCTGCACGGGCTGCACGCGGTGCTCCCCGTCGACGGCTCGACCGCCGTCCCGGCCGACCCGGCCGATATCGCGGAGTGGCGAGCGACCGTCGACGGCCTCGTGGCCGAGACCGAGTCGCTCCAGAGCGGCTCCTCCGAGCACAACATCGTCCGCAACGGGATGCTCACCTCGCTCCAGCTCGTCGGCGACACGCTCGACGCCGTCGGCCTCGCGACCTCCGCGGACGCGAGCGACCCGACGGCCGCCGCCGACCTCTACGCCCTCGCGGGCGAGCTGCGCACGCGCGCCGTCGACGCGTGGGGCCTCGCCGCGATCCAGCTCGACCTCCGCTCGACCTCAGGGGGCCAGGGCCACGTGCACGTGTTCCTGCCCGTGCACCCGGACGACTCGCTCGACGGCGGCATGGACCTCGGGCACGAGGGCGGTTCCGCGGACGAGGACGCGCACGAGGACCACGACCACTGACCGACGGCGGCCCGGGGAGGGCCGCCCCACCGACCTCCCGGTCGGGCGCCCTCCGGGGTGCAGGCCGAGCCCGACCGGGACCTGACCTCCAGCACCCCGCGCGACGACGCGCGGCGCGGGAGTCAGCCCCGAGGAAGGGCCATGACGACGTCGGAGTGCGTCTCGCCGCCGACCACGTAGGTGCGGCGCCCGACGACCTCGAACCGGTGCTTCCGGTAGAACGCCTGGGCCCGGGCGTTGAGCACGTTCGTGCCGAGCCACACCGGCAGGCCGGGCCCGAGCCGCGTGGCCGCCTGCGTCGTCGCGGTCATGAGCACGCTCGCCGCGCCCGTCCCCTGGGCCGCCGGGTGCACGTAGATCTTCGAGAGCTCGACTGCCTCGCCCGGTCCGACCGCCGCCGCGACGTCGGGGTCGTCCGGCACGCCGCGGACGAGGAGCGCGTACCCGAGGGGTCTCGCGGCGTCGTGCGTGCCCCCGTCGGACGCCGGCTCGACGAGGAGGAGGGCGTGGTCGGCGCTCGCGGCCCACGCCAGGAACCGCTCGGGCGAGAGCTGGGTCGCGACGTGCTCGGCGATCGCCTCGGGCGACGTGCCCGGCGGGCACGCGAGCGGGAACGTCACGGCCGCGAGTCCCGCGAGCGCGCGTGCGTCCTCGGTCGTGGCGAGGCGTACGCGCACGGTCGCCGGGGCGGTGGGGAGGTCGTCGGGCATGCCCGCGAATCTACGCCCCGACGCTGAGGACGCGATCGGCCCCGCGCCCGGGCGCCGACGTGTTCCGGGCATGATGGGCACGTGACGCGCATCGACCTCAACGCCGACCTCGGCGAGGGCTTCGGCCGCTGGACGCTCGCCGACGACGCGGCCCTGCTCGGACTCGTGACCAGCGCGAACGTCGCGTGCGGGTTCCACGCGGGCGACCCGGCGACGATGCGTGCCGTCACGCGCGACGCCGTCGCCCGCGGCGTGCGCGTCGGGGCGCACGTGAGCTACCGCGACCTCGCGGGCTTCGGGCGCCGGTTCATGGACGTCGGCCCGGCCGAGCTCGCTGACGACGTCCTCTACCAGCTCGCCGCCCTCGACGGCTTCGCCCGGCTCGCCGGCGACCGCGTGCGCTACGTCAAGCCCCACGGTGCCCTCTACAACGCGATCGTCCGCCACGAGGCGCAGGCCCGCGCCGTCGTCGACGCGGTCCGCGAGTACGACCCCGCGCTGCCCGTGGTGGGCCTGCCCGGGTCGGCGGTGCTGCGCCTCGCGGACGCCGCCGGGCTCCCGACGGTGCGCGAGGCGTTCGCCGACCGCGGCTACCTCCCGACGGGCGAGCTCGTCCCGCGCGGGCGGCCGGGCGCCGTCGTGCACGACCGCGACGAGGTCGCGCGGCGCGTCGTGGACCTCGTCACGTCGGGCGCGGTGGCCGCCGCGGACGGCTCCGTCGTCCGGGTCGAGGCCGACTCGGTGTGCGTCCACTCCGACACGCCCGGCGCGGTAGAGCTCCTGCGCGCGGTCCGCGGAGCGCTCGAGGACGCCGGCGTCGAGGTCCGCCCCTTCGACACGGGAGCCGGTGGCGGCGCGTCCGAGGACGCGGTGCCGTGACGGGTGCGGCGGGCGCCGTGCACCGGTTCGGCGAGACGGCGCTGCTCGTCGACCTGCCCGACCGGGGGGCCGTGGGGTCGGGGCCGGGCGCGGGGACGTGGGCGGGCCCGGCCGGGGTCGGCGAGGTGGTCCCGGCCGCGGGGCCCGTGCTCGTCGGGGGCGCGGCGCCCGCCGACGT
>JAQSXO010000374.1 GCA_029256625.1 Cellulosimicrobium sp.
CGAGCACCGGTGGCTCGTCGTCGAGCAGGTGCCCGAGCACGCCGGGCACGGCGTCGTCACGGTGTTCCGCGACGACGTCGACGCCTTCCTCGCGGCGGCCTCCGACCGCGGGATCGAGCCGGACCGGCGCGAGACGTACGACGGTGGCGTCGTGAAGATCGTCTTCCGCGACCCTGACGGCAACGAGGTCGGGCTCAGCGGCGCCCTCCCGCAGTAGGTCTCCGGCCGCCAGTCGCGAACGGTCATCGTGCCGCCCGGAGCACGGGCGCGCCGAGGAACGTGCGCACGTCCGTCGCGACGTCGTCCGGCCGCTCGAGCGCGGGGAAGTGCCCGCCCCGCGGGTGCTCCGCCCAGTAGGGCAGCGACTCGTCGGGATCGAGGATGCGGCGCATGAGCGGCTCCTCTCCGAAGGCCGTCATGCCCTGGGGGCGGTCGTGCGCGCGACCCCACGCCTGCTGCGCGTGCGCCGCCTCGTACAGGAGGTTCGCGGCGCCGTCGCCCGCGCGCCCGAACCAGCTCACGCTCACGAGGGTCAGCAGGTCGTCGCCGTCGACGGCGTCCTCGGGCAGCTCGTGCAGCGGGTCGGTCCACTCGTGGAACTTCTCGACGATCCACGTGAGCTGCATCGCCGGGGAGTCGGTGAGGCCGTAGGCGACGCTCAGCGGCCGCGTGGTCTGCACCTGGAGGTAGCCGAAGTCCTCCGACCGTGCGGCGACCAGGCTCTCGTGCCGCTCGCGCTCCGCCTCCGTGAGGTGGTCGGTCGGGGGTGTGTACGCGGTCGCGATGGCGCCGGGGTCCGTCGACACGAGCGAGGCGAGCACCCGGTCGCCGGCCTCCAGGCAGAGCTGCTCGGCGACGCCCGCGCCGACGTCGCCGCCGAACACCGCGTACCGGTCGTAGCCGAGCGCGCGCACGACGCGGTCGAACGCGTCCGCCGTGCGCGCGATGTCCCAGCCGTACGACGCGAGCGGCGTCGACAGCCCGTAGCCGGGCATGGACGGCGCGACGACGTGGAACGCCGGCCCGTCGTCGGGCTCGGCGAGGAGCGGGGCGAGGCGCGCGAACTCGGCGAACGACGTCGGGTAGCCGTGGCACAGCAGCAGCGGCGTCGCGTCCGGGCGCGACGAGCGCACGTGCAGCCCGTGGATCCGCTGGTCGTCGACGTGCGCGACGAACTGCGGCATCCGGTTGAGCCGCGCCTCCTGCGCGCGCCAGTCGAACGTCGTGCGCCACCGCTCCGCGAGCCCGCGCGCGTAGCCCACCGGGGTCCCGCGATCCCACGTGCCGGTGAGCTCGGCGGGCCAGCGCGTGCGCTCCAGCCGGTCGCGCAGGTCGGCGACCTCCGCGTCGCTCACGGCGATCTCGTACGGTCGGACGTCCAGGTCGGTGTCCATGGCCGGTCCTCCTCGGCGGCGGTCGTGACCCCACCACGCAACCTCGTCCCGCCGGGGCTGTCTTGAACGAGCGCGACACTCAGACGGGTTCGCCGCGGTCGCGCGTGCGCCCCGGCGTCAGGCCCGTGAGGCGCTTGAGGTCGCGGGTGAGGTGGGCCTGGTCGGCGTAGCCGAGCCGGAACGCGACGTCCGCGATGGGGCGGCCGTCCTGCAACCGGGCCACGGCCTCGCGCGCCCGCTCGATCCGGCGCACCCGCTGCGGGCTGATCCCGACGGCGTGCGCGAAGTGCCGCTCGACCGTGCGCGGCGACCAGCGCCCGGCGCCGCGGTCGAGCGCGGCCTCCACCACCGCGTCCTGGCGCACGACCCGGGATGCCACGAGGGCGGCGAGGAGCAGGTCGACGTCCGGCGCGTCGAGGTCGAGGGACGGGAAGGGCCAGGTGCGTCCCGCGAGGACGAACGCGCCCTGGCCGAGGAGCGGGAGGCGGTCGGTGCGGTCGCACCAGGCCGTGACGGGCTCGTGCGCGAAGTAGGCGCCCGGCGCGAAGCGGACCCCGAGGTTGTGGTTCCCGGCCGTGTACGGGACGGGCGTCGGCCGGGACGACGGCCCGGACAGCAGGACCCGGCGCTCGCCCTCCCGGAGGGTGAAGACGAGGTCCCAGCGGGCGTCCGCGGACGCGACGTAGGTCCCGTCGGTGAGGTCCACGGTGGCCCACACGACGTCCACGGCGGGGGAGGGGGCGGCGCGCTCCCGGTAGAGGAAGCCCACGCGCCCAGTCTAGGTCGCCGCCCCGGCGGGCTCCCGTAGGGTCGGGGGATGGTGGACTGGGACGACGACGCCTCCGCGGGCGCGTGGATCGCGGAGCGGCTCGGGGAGTTCGGGCCGCGCGTCGACGGCACGGTCCCGCGCGGGTACGCGGCGTACGCGTGCGTGCCGCACCCGGGCTGGGACGACGACGTCACGCTCGCGGCGCAGACCGACGCCCTGGTCGCCGCGCTCGCGCGCTCCACCGGGGACCAGCCGGTGCACCTGGCCCTGTGGACGGGCCACGCGTTCCTCTACGACCACGGGACGGACCCGCGCGCGAGCTCGGGGGTCGCGCCGCTCGTCGGGTGGCCCGAGGACGAGCCGCGGCCGACCCCCGAGGAGATCGAGCGCGCGGTCGCCGAGGCGTGGGAGCACCTCGCGCCGACGCTCGTCGAGCGCCCGGCCGCCCCGATGCTCCTGCTCCCGCACCGCGAGTACCACCTGTGGACGGGGACGCTCGCCGATGCCGGCGCGTTCCGCGACCACGAGCAGCCGCCCAACCTGTGGTGGCCCGAGGACCGCTCGTGGTTCGTCGGGACGGAGATCGATGCCGCCGCGACCTACGTGGGCGGGAGCGACGCGCTCGTCGAGGCGCTGTGCGCGGACCCGGCGTTGGGCGCGAGCCGCGTGGCGCCGTCGGACCCGATGCTGTTCGAGGACTGACCTCACACCCACGACCGCCGTCCGGGCCGCGGCGCGCGGGTCAGGCGGGCGCGCCCGCCGCCGCTGCCGACGCCTCGGCCGCCGCGCGGCGGTTGATGCGCCACCACACGAAGAACCCGACGAGCGTGAACGCACCGTAGAACACGTACATGAACGCGGACGCGTAGAAGCCGGCCGAGATCAGCAGCGGCACGCCCACGACGTCGACGGCGACCCAGATCAGCCAGAACTCGACCCAGCCCTTCGCCATGCCGTACGTCGCGAGCAGCGAGCCCATGAAGATCCACGCGTCGGCCCACACGGGCTCGTACGACTCGAGCGCGCGGAACACCGGGGTGAGCAGCGCCGTCCCGCCGACGAGCGCGACGACGAGGAACGCGCGCTGGCGCCACGACGCCCAGCGCGGCACGACGGCGACGCCGTGGCTGTCCGCGTCGGCGTCACCCAGCCGCGCCTGCGTGCGGCGCCACTGCACCCAGCCGTAGACCGAGACGACGACGAACATCACCTGGCGGCCGGCCTGCCCCAGCAGGTTGACGGGGTTGGGCGTCGCGAAGACCGCGCCGAGGAACACCGTGAGCAGCAGCAGGTTGCCGACGATACCCACCGGCCACGCCCACACCTTGCGCCGCATGCCGCCGAGCGCCGACGCCAGGCCGAACCCGTTGCCCACGATCTCGCGCCACAGCAGGTGCTGGTCGCCGATCGTCAGCTGCGCGTCGAACAGCGCGTGGATCAGGTCCATCGGATGTCCTCGTCCTCCCGGGCACGTCGGCTCCGGGGTGAGGGCGGGCGGCGGGGCCGGGCCACGAGGGCCCGACGGCGTCGCTCACCACGGCGAGGCCGCGCCCCGTCGCGCGGGCTCGCCAGAGCCCGGCCGAGGACGGCCGCGCCGCACGTGCTTCCTCCCATCCGGACTGTCACCGTCGGTCCTGGAGTTCCACCAGGTCAACCGCGCGTGGGCGCGGGTCGCGGACTGTCACC
>JAQSXO010000375.1 GCA_029256625.1 Cellulosimicrobium sp.
TGGGACGGGTCCGCCCCGTGCGCGAGGAGGGACTCGACGACGAGGCGGCCGAGGTGGCCGCTGGCTCCGGTGACGGCGATGGACATACGAGGGCTCCTTGGGTGCGCGTGGGCACGACCGGACGGCCGTGCCGTCCCAGCATGCGCTTACTTTTCGAAAGCGCCAACCAGGAGAGCGTGCAACCTGTCTCACAGTGCTGCGATCCTGGCCGGCGCCGTATCCTGGGGCGATGACGACCGACGCACGCCTCGTGGAGGACCCCGGACCCACCGACGCGATGGTGGCCGACGTCTTCCAGCGCGGCTGCACGTCGCGGCACGTCCTCGAGACCGTCACCGGACGCTGGGGCGTGCTCACGGTCGCGGGCCTGCGCGACGGCGCGGTGCGCTTCAACGCGCTGCGGCGCCGCATCGACGGGGTCAGCGAGAAGATGCTCGCCCAGACGCTCCAGTCCCTCGAGCGCGACGGGATCGTCGTGCGCGAGGTGCGCGCGACCATCCCGCCGCACGTCGAGTACTCCCTCACCGACCTCGGGCGCCGCGTCGCCGACAGCCTGACGGGGCTGCTCGACGTCCTCGAGGGGTCGGTCACGGAGGTCGCGGCGTCCCAGCGCGCGTACGACGAGCGCCGGGACGCCTGAGGCTCACGTCTGCGAGCGCAGGTACCAGAAGACCAGCGCGGCGACGACGAGCAGGCCGGCCAGCACGGCGAGGACGATCTTGCCGAAGCTGTAGGGGCGCCGCCCGATCACCTGGCCGGTGTTGGCGTTGACCATGACCTGCCACTGCTTGCCCGCGTAGACGTACGTCGCGATCCACAGCGGGAGCAGCACGAGCTTGAACATCACGTCCGCGTAGGCGGTGCGGATCGAGCCGACCCGCTGCTCGTCGCCCCCGATGTCGCGCTCGACGTCGTCCTTGATCACCGGCGCCATCTTCTGCTTCGCGCGGTCCAGACCCGCCGGGGGCTCGACGTCGTACCGGGCCGTCGTGAACCCCGCGAGGTACTCGGCCCGGAACGGCACCGCGTGCGACAGCGGCCACGGGCCGAGCTTCGAGAGGTCGCGCTCGGCCACGTGCGACGACGCGGGGACGAGCACGTCGTCGAAGTCCCGCGCGACGTGCCCCGAGACGGGCGTCCAGCTCACGCGCCGCTCCTGGCGCTCCTCGTCCCCGTTCTTGACGGTCACGTAGTAGGCGTCCCCGCGCTGCCCCGAGTACGCCGACGACGTGCGCGCGTCGAACGTCCAGTGCGGCACGTACGAGCCGTGCAGGGACTCCGTGTCCCCGACCTTCTTCAGCTCGCCCGGCGCGAACCAGCGCGAGCGCACCCAGCGCCGGAACGCGTCGCGCGCCTGCGCCTGCTCCACGCCGAACGGCACGACGGCCTCGGGCTGCACCAGGCCGTCGGTCTCGGCCGCCGCGACGAGGTGCCCGCCGCAGAACCGGCACGCGACCGACAGGTCGGTGCCCTGCGTCGTCGCGCCGCAGCCGTCGCACGTGAGCAGCCGCGCGTCGAGGATCCCGGCGCGCACCCCGCCCTGCGCCGCGGCCCACGCGTCGAACGAGTGCTCGTCGACGGCGGCGCCTGGCGCGTGCACGATCGCGACCGTCCCGCCGCACGCGACGCAGCGCAGGTGCTGCGTGCCCGGCGCGTACGCGAGCTGCGACCCGCACGCGTCGCAGCGCGTGCGGACGAGCTCTCCCTGGGTGTCGCTCACCGTCAGCCCGCCACGGGACCGGTCGGGGCGCCGGTCGGGGGCAGCGGCGGCGGGGTCGCCGCGAACAGCGGCGCGAGCGCCGGGACGTCGCCCGCGGCGGTCCAGGCGGCCATGCCCTGCTGCCACACGAGCGACTCGCGCGTCACCTCGCCGGACCGGACGTGTCCGGCGAGGTCCGCGGTCGTGCCCGGCCCGGACTGCGCGCCGCCGACCGCCCAGTACCAGGGCGACTCCGCGGCGGGCAGGGGCGGCGGACCGGCGGGCGGCGCCGGGGTCGGCTGGGCCGCCGTCGTCCCGAGCGACTGCGCGAGCTGCTGCCCCATGGCCGCCCCGAGACCCATGCCGGCGCCGAGCCCCAGCCCGTCGCCCGCGCCTCCGGGGTTGGCGGCGGCGGTCTCGATCGCGTTCGCCGCCTGGAACTTGGTGTACTGGTCGAGGTTTCCGACGACGGCCATCTGCGTCCGCTTGTCGAGCGCCGCCTCGACCTCCGGCGGGAACGAGACGTTCTCGAGGACGAAGCGCGGGACCGCGATGCCGTACTCCGACAGGTCCTCCGAGAGCTGGCCCGCGAGCCGCGTGGCGATCTCGCGCTGGTTCGCGGCGAGGTCGATCGCCGCGACGCCAGCCTCCGCGAGCGCCGGGCCCAGCTGGCCCACCACGAGGCGGCGGAAGTAGTCGCCGATCTCGTCGGTGCGGAACTGCGGGTCGGTCCCCACGAGCTGGCGGAGCAGCGCCGACGGGTCCACCACCTGGAGCGCGTACGTCCCGAACGCGCGGATGCGGACCGCGCCGAGCTCGGGGTCGCGCAGGATCACGGGGTTCTGCGTGCCCCACGTGAGGTCCGTGAACTGGCGCGTCGCGACGAAGTACACCTCCGCCTTGAACGGTGAGCTGAACCCGTACTTCCAGCCCTGGATCGTCGACAGGATCGGCAGGTTCTGGGTCTCGAGCGTGTACGTGCCCGGCCCGAACACGTCGGCGAGCCGGCCCTCGCTCACGAAGACGGCGCTCTGCCCCTCGCGCACGACGAGCTTCGCCTGGTTCTTGATCTCGTTGCCCTGGCGCGGGAAGCGCCAGACGATCGTGTCCCGGCTCTCGTCGAGGAACTCGATGATGTCGATCAGCTGGCCGCGCAGCTTCTCCATGAAGCTCATCCGGACTCCTTCGCTCGTCGTGCGGGACGGCCGCGGGCGACCTGGCGCGCGGGCGCCCGGCCCGTCGCGGTCCCTCCGGCGCGCCGAGCATAGCGGCATCCGCGCCCGCCGATGAAACCGCCAAGGGTTGGTAAAACCGACTGGTCGCCGCGGGGTCGCGCTCGGGCCGCCGAACCCGGGGTCGCTCCCACGGAGGCGGCCGCCCGGGGAGGGACCCCGGGCTCGGCGGCGACCTATCCTGGCCGGGTGCCGACCCCGCCGACGACCGCGCCCGCGACGCCCACCGTCGCCGTCCTCCTCGCGGCCGGGGCGGGGACGCGGCTCGGACGCGGGCCCAAGGCACTGCTCCCCCACCGCGGCGGCACGCTCGTCGCGCACGCGACCCGGGTGCTGCTCGCGGGCGGGTGCGACGCCGTCGTCGTGGTCCTCGGCGCCGAGGCCGAGCGCGTCCGAGCCGGGTCGGGGCTCGACGACCCCCGGGTCCGCGTCGTCGACAACCCCGGCTGGTCGTCCGGCATGGCCTCGTCCCTGCGCGTCGGCGTCGCCGCCGCGCTCGACCTCGCTCCCGCCCGGGTCGTCGTCGCGCACGTGGACCAGCCTGGCGTCATGCCCGACGACGTCGCGCACCTCCTCGCGGCCCACCGCCCCGGGCGCGTGGCCGCGTCCCGCTGGACCGCCGCCGTCGGCCCCGAGGTCCCCTCGGGTGCGGATCGCCCGCGCTGGTCCCACCCGATCGTCCTCGACGCCGCGCTCGCCCCGCCCGCGGCCGCGAGCGCCCACGGCGACCACGGCGCGCGCGACTTCCTCCGCACCCACGCGGACCTGATCGACGTCGTCGACCACCCGGGCGACGGCCGCGACCTCGACACCGACGCTGACCTCGACCTCCTCGACCCCGCCGACCGCTGAGTGCATGAAATAGTCGCGTCCGAAGCCGGTCGGCGCGACTATTTCATGCACTCAGCGTGGGGTGGC
>JAQSXO010000376.1 GCA_029256625.1 Cellulosimicrobium sp.
GCAGACGCCGGTCGCCGCGGCCGACCAGGTCACGGCCGCGGCCGACGCCGCGCTGCGGCGTGCACTGCCGTCGGTCGGGACGGTCGACATCGTGGTGGCACCCGCCCGCTGACCGGGCGCTGGCGTCCCGCGCCGCCGAACCGGGGCTCGCTCACGACCCCAGCCCTCCCCCGGGCCGCCGAACCCGGGGTTGCTCCCCACGGGGCGGCGATCGTCGGGAGAGAGCCCCGGTTCGGCGCCGGAGAGAGCGCGGGCGGGCGTGGGTGGTCGGCGTGAGGATGGAGCATGCTGCTCGCCGAGGTCGCCGCCACGTCCGACGCCGTCGCCGCCACGCGCTCGCGCCTCGCCAAGCGCGCGGCCATCGCGGACCTGCTGCGCCGCGTCGCGGACGACGCCGGCCCGTCCGGCACCGCTGCCGACACCGACGAACCCGGCGACGGGGGCGGGCGCGACGAGGTCGAGATCGCCGTCGCGTACCTCGCGGGCGAGCTGCGCCAGCGGCGCACGGGCCTCGGGTGGCGGTCCCTGCGTGACCTGCCCGCCCCGGCCGAGGAGCCGAGCCTCACCCTGACCGCGGTCGACGCGGCGTTCGCGCGCATGGCCGACCTCTCCGGCCCCGGCTCGGCGACGGCCCGCCAGGCCGAGGCCGCGGCGCTGTTCGGTGCCGCGACGGCGCGCGAGCAGTCGCTCCTCGCGGGGCTCGTCTCGGGCGAGCTGCGGCAGGGTGCGCTGGACTCGGTCGTGGTCGACGCCGTCGCCGAGGCGGCCGACGTCCCCGCCGACGCGGTGCGTCGCGCGGTCATGCTCGCGGGAGCGACGGGACCGGTCGCGCGCGCCGCGCTCACGGCCGGGAGCCTCGAAGCCGCGACCGAGGCCCTCGCGACGTTCCGGCTCACGGTGGGCCGGCCCGTGCGGCCGATGCTCGCGCAGTCCGCGCCCGACGTCGGTGCCGCCCTCGACAAGCTCGGCGCCGGGCCCGGCACGGAGGGCGGCGAGGCCGACGGCGACCACCCGGGGACCGCCGTCGCCGTGGACGTGAAGCTCGACGGCATCCGCATCCAGGTGCACCGCGACGGCGACGACGTGCGCGTGTTCACGCGCTCGCTCGACGACATCACCGAGCGTGTCCCGGAGATCGTCGCCGCGGCCCGGGCCCTCCCGGCCCGGACGCTCGTGCTCGACGGCGAGGCGCTCGTCGTCGGGCCCGACGGCGTCCCCCGCCCCTTCCAGGAGACCGCCGCCCGGTCCGCCACCCAAGGCGAGCGCAGCGCCGCCGAGGAGGCCGAGCTCGCGGCGTCGCTCGAGCTGTCGCCGTTCTTCTTCGACGTGCTGCACGTCGACGGGCACGACCTGCTCGACGAGCCGCTGCGCGACCGGCTCGCGGTGCTCGACGACGTGGCCGGATCGCACGCCGTGCGGCGCCTCGTCACCGACGACCCCGCCGTCGCGGCGGAGTTCTTCGAGAGCGCCGTGGCCGAGGGGCAGGAGGGCGTCGTCGTGAAGTCGCTCGACACCCCCTACGCGGCCGGGCGGCGCGGCGCGGGCTGGATCAAGGTCAAGCCCCGGCACACGCTCGACCTGGTCGTGCTGGCGGTCGAGCAGGGCTCGGGCCGCCGCCGCGGGTGGCTGTCGAACATCTGGCTCGGCGCGCGCGACCCCGACGGCGGGTTCGTCATGCTCGGCAAGACGTTCAAGGGCATGACGGACGAGATGCTGGAGTGGCAGACCCGCCGGTTCCGCGAGCTGGAGACCTCCGACGACGGGTACGTCGTGCACGTGCGGCCCGAGCAGGTCGTCGAGATCGCGTTCGACGGTCTCCAGCGGTCCACCCGCTACCCCGGCGGCCTCGCGCTCCGGTTCGCGCGCGTGCTCCGGTACCGCGACGACAAGACCGCCGCCGAGGCCGACACGATCGACGCCGTCCGCGCGCTGGCGCGCTAGCGGGCCGGTACGGAGACGACCGTGCCCGCGTCACGGCACGAGGCCGTGACGCGGGCACGTCGGGTGCGGTCAGCAGGTCGGGACGGTGACCGTCTGCTCGACCGTCTGCTCGCCGTCCGCGCCGGTGGCGGTCACGGTGACCACGAGGTCACCGGTCACCCCGCGGGCCGCGAACGACTGGTAGGCGTTCGCCCCGGGCGCGACGTCCGTGAACGTCTTGGCCCCGAGCGCCGAGGCGAGCTCGACGTCCACCGCGGCGTCGGAGACGTTCACGGCGCGGACCGCGACGTACGGCTTGCCGGCGAGGCAACGCGGGCTGAGCGTGACCTCGACGAGCTCGACGTCGGCCGGCTCCTCCAGGGCGTCGATCGCACCCTGGAGCGCGACGCGTGCGTCGCGCAGCGCCTCGTCCGACGCCGCGGCGTCGTCCCGGGTCTCGGTCGCCGCGGCGAGCGCCGTGCGGAACGCCTGCCACGACTCGGGGCTGTACCCGTCGTCGGTCATGGCCTCCGCGCTCGCCACGAGGTTCTCGAGACGACGCCGCTCGGCCGGCACGAGCTGGTCGGTCGCCAGACCGAGTCGCCGTGCCCGCTCGTCGACCTGCGGCTGGGTGGCGCCGTCGGTGGCGAGGAGCGCACGCGCAGCGGTGAGCTCCCGCGAGAAGACGCCCGCGTCGATCCGGCCGTACCGCTCGATCTCGGCCTCGAACGCCTCGGCGTCCTCGACCGACGCGGCGAGCGCCGTGGTGTCCGTGGAGGGAGCCTCGACGTCGTACGCGTCGGTGAAGAACCGCATGCTGTCGAGGTTCGCCACGTACGGGTGGTCGGCGTACGCCTCGGTGGACAGGCGCACCCACACCTGGTGCTTGCCGCGCACCGGGCTCGGCAGGTCGACGACGGCGGTCCCATCCGTCGTCCAGCTCGACCCGGTGTTGGCCAGCGGGACGGTGACGAACGGCTCGCCCGGGTTCGCCGGGTCGAACGCGTCGAGGTAGACGGACAGCGCGGAGTTCCGCCCGGACCGGTTCGCGTTGTGGACGTAGTGCACGGAGAGCTGGTCGAGAGCGGCGGAGCCGAGGTCGATCTCGCCGTAGGCGAGCCAGTCGCCGTCCGCGGTGCCGCCGACGTTCGTCACCGGCCCGCTCGTCCACGTCGAGCTCTCGTTCTTGAGCCCGCGCCCGGAGTTCGACGTCCAGGCCTCGGACTCGACGACGACCGACGTCGGGCCGCCCGGCGCGAACGTCAGGCTGTCGAGGTTCGCGACGTACGGGTGGTCGGCGTACGCCTCGGTCGACAGGCGCACGAACACCTCGTGCGTGCCCTGCACCGTCTCCGGCAGGACGACGGTCGCCGTCCCGTCGGCGGTCCAGCTCGACCCGGTCGTCGGCAGCGGCACGGTGACGAACGGCTCGCCCGGGTTCGCCGGGTCGAACGTGTCGAGGTAGACCGACAGCGCGGAGTTGTTCCCGGACCGGTTGGAGTTGTGCACGTAGTGGACCGACAGCTCGCCGAGCGGGAGCTCGCCGAGGTCGACCTCGCCGTAGGCGATCCAGTCGCCGTCCGCGGTGCCGCCGACGTTCGTCACCTGCCCGCTCGTCCAGGTCGAGGACTCCTTCTTGAGCCCGCGACCGGAGTTCGCGGTCCAGTCCTCCGCCTCGATCGTCACCGTCGGCGACTCGCCCGGCTGGCCCGGGGCCGCCGGGTCCTCGGCGCTGAACCGGAACCAGTCGAAGTTGCCGACCCAGCTCCGGCCCGACGGCGCGAGCAGCTCGAACGTCACGACCTTCGTGTCGAGGAGCGCCTGCACGTCGCCGAGCTCCGCCGTCACCTCGGTGTACTTGCCCCAGCCGCTCGTGCCCTTCAGGTCGACGGTCGCGACCACGGGCCCGCTCACGTCGCCCGCGTGC
>JAQSXO010000377.1 GCA_029256625.1 Cellulosimicrobium sp.
CGAGGGCGCGGGCCCGGCACCGCGGCCGTCTGCCCGGGCGTCTCGCCCGGGCTCACCGGAGCTGGACGGGGGCCGGCACCCCTGGGTCGGCGGGCGCACGCCCGGCCGACGGAGTGTCATGACACGACCCTTGCTTGATGTGAGCGCTCACACTACGCTCGGCCACGAGACTGTTAACGCTCACACGCGATGGTGCGTGTCTTCTCGACGATGAGAGGAAGCCCATGGATACGTCCCTTCACCCTCCACGGACCGGAACGGCGCGCCGCCGGCGCGCGGTCGCGCTCGCGCTCGTCACCGGCCTGGTCGGCACCGTCGCGCTCGCGACGTCGCTGCCAGCCTCCGCCGCGGAGCCCGACCTGCCCGACGACGCCCGGGTCGACGCGTTCGACGGCGCCGCGCTCGGCGCGGACTGGACCGTCGTCAACCCCGTGCCCGAGGCGCTCGCCGTCTCCAGCGGGGCGTTGCGGCTCACGTCCCAGCCGGGCGACACCTACCAGGACGCGAACAGCGCCAAGAACGTCGTCCTGATGGACGTGCCGGACGGCGACTTCACCGTCGTCACCCGGCTCGAGGCGCCGGTCGCCTCCGTCTACCAGGGCGCGGGGCTCATCGCGTGGCAGGACATGGACAACTACGTCCGGTCCGGTCTGACCTTCGTGGGCAGCCTCTCGCCGTCGGGCCGCGCGATCGAGAACGACGTCGAGAGCGGCGGCGTCTTCTCCGCGGCCGCGTTCACCGACCGCCCGGGGTCCACGGGCGAGACGCTGCGCATGCAGCGCACGGGCGACACGATCGCGACGAGCTTCTGGGACGGCACCGCGTGGCAGCCCGCGGGCTCCGTGACCGTCGACTTCCCGACCACGCAGGTGGGCCTCTACGCGCTCGCCGCGCAGAACGGCGCGGCGCACACCGCGGCGTTCGACTACGTCGCGCTCCAGACCGCCGAGGGTGCCGACCAGGTGCCCGACGGCGCGTTCACGCTCGCGGGCCCGGGAGACGCCCGGTACCTCGTGGCGACCGACGACGGCCTCGCCCTCGACGACGAGCGCCCGGCGACGACGGTCGCGCTCGACGCGACGGCGGTCGACGGCGCCGAGGGCACGTCCCCCGTGACGCTCGCCGTCGACGACCGGCCTGTCGTCGTCTCCGGCGCGTCCCGGCTCTCCCTCGGGGCCGCGGGCGAGGACGCCACGGCGCTGCGGCTCACCGACGCGGGCGGCGGCAAGGTCTGGCTGCGCAGCGCGGCGGATCCGGAGCAGTACGCCGGCGTGCGGGCGTCCGACGGCGCGCTCGTGCTCGGCCCGCGCGACGCGGCCACGAAGCTCACGATCACGCCCGCCACGAGCGCCGACCACGAGATCACCGTGGACCTCGCCGGCGAGCGCACGGAGATGAGCGACGAGCTCTACGGCATCTTCTACGAGGACATCAACTACGCGGCCGACGGCGGGCTGTACGCCGAGCTCGTGCGCAACCGGTCGTTCGAGTTCAACAACCAGGACAACGGGTCGTTCACCGGGCTCACCGCGTGGAGCGCCGCGAACCGCGGCGGCGCGACGGCGACGACGCAGGTCGTGAACGACGCCGGGCGGCTCAACGCGACGAACCGGAACTACCTCAACCTCACGACGACCGCCGCGGGCGCCGGGGTGCGCAACGCCGGGTACAACACCGGCCTGTTCGTCGAGGAGGGGGAGTCGTACGACTTCTCCGTCTGGGCGAGGTCGGCGACGGCGCAGACCGTCACCGTGCGCGTCGAGGACAACGCCGGGACCACGGCGTACGCGACCGGCCAGGTGGCCGTCGACGGCTCGAACACGTGGAAGAAGTACGACGTCACGCTCACCGCGACCGGCACGACGAACGCCGGGCGCCTCGCGCTGCTCTCCGGCGCGGCGGGCACGCTCGCGCTCGACCAGGTCTCGCTCTTCCCGCAGGACACGTGGGTCGGCCCGGTCAACGGGCCGTCGGTGCTCCGCAAGGACCTCGCCGAGAAGATCGAGGCGCTCGACCCGCAGTTCCTGCGCTTCCCCGGCGGCTGCGTGACGAACGTCGGCACGTTCCGCACGTACGAGGAGTCGAACTTCACCGACCGTCGCCGTACGTACCAGTGGAAGGAGACGATCGGCCCGGTCGAGGAGCGCGCGACCAACTGGAACTTCTGGGGCTACAACCAGTCGTACGGCATCGGGTACCTCGAGTACTTCCTCTTCGCCGAGGACCTCGGCGCGACCCCGCTGCCCGTCGTGTCGGTCGGCGCGAACGGCTGCGGCAGCACGATCCCCGAGATGACCGACCCCGCGCAGATCCAGCGCTGGGTGGACGACACGGTCGACCTCATCGAGTTCGCCAACGGTGACGTCACGACCGAGTGGGGCGCCGTGCGCGCCGAGCTCGGGCACCCCGAACCGTTCGGCCTCAAGTACATCGGGCTCGGCAACGAGGAGAACACGAAGACGTTCGAGGCCAACTTCCCGGCGTTCCGCGACGCGATCGCGGCCGCGTACCCGGACATCCAGATCATCTCGAACTCCGGCCCGGACGACACGGGCCAGCGCTTCGACGAGCTCTGGGAGTTCAACCGCGAGCAGGACGTCGACCTCGTCGACGAGCACTACTACAACGACCCGCAGTGGTTCCTCGAGAACGACGAGCGCTACGACTCCTACGACCGCGAGGGGCCGCACGTCTTCCTCGGCGAGTACGCGTCGCGCGGCAACACGTTCGCCAACGCGCTCGCGGAGGCGTCGTTCATGACCGGCCTGGAGCGCAACGCCGACGTCGTGCGGCTCGCGTCGTACGCGCCGCTCCTGGCCAACGAGTCGTACGTCCAGTGGTCGCCCGACGCGATCTGGTTCGACAACGACGAGTCGTGGGGCTCGGTGAACTACTACGTCCAACAGCTGTTCTCCGCGAACGCCGGCGACGAGGTCGTGCCCAGCACGCACTCCGGCCCGGCGCCGGCCGACGCGACGCTCGACGGGGGCGTCTTCCTCTCGACGTGGAACACGGCCGCGCAGTACGACAACGTGCGCGTGACCGACAACGCGAGCGGTGACGTGCTCTTCTCGGACGACTTCGAGTCCGGCGCGTCGCAGTGGGAGCCGCAGACCGGGACGTGGGCCGCGCAGGACGGCGCCTACGTGCAGTCGGCGACGAACGTCACCGACGCCCGCTCGATCGTGGCCGGTGCCTACGCGAAGGACTGGTCGAGCTACACGCTCGAGCTCGACGCGCGCAAGACGTCCGGCGCCGAGGGCTTCCTCGTCGGCTTCGCCGCCGGCGGCCCGAACGACTACTACTGGTGGAACCTCGGCGGGTGGAACAACTCGCGCCAGGCCCTCCAGCGCGCGTCGGGCGGGAGCGCCAACGAGGTGAAGGCGGTCGAGAACCACAGCATCGAGGCCGGCCAGCCGTACCACGTCAAGGTCGTCGTCGAGGGCTCGACCATCGAGCTCTACCTCGACGGCGAGCTCCAGATGTCCTACGAGCAGCCGTCGACCAAGTCGCTCTACCAGGTCGTCACGCGCGACGACGACACGGGCGACGTCGTCGTCAAGGTCGTCAACCCCACCGCGACCGCGGCGCGCACGCAGCTGCACGTCGAGGGTTCTGAGGGCATCGCGTCCGAGGCGACGGTCACGGAGATGGTGGGCGCGCCGTCGGACACGAACACCAAGGCCGACCCCGAGCGGGTCGTCCCGGTGGAGCGGACGCTGACGGGCGTGGGGGAGGAGTTCTCCTACGAGTTCCCCGCGCACTCGATCACGTTCGTCCGGCTGCACGCGTCCGACGCGGCACCCGAGCTCGACCTCGCGGTCGAGGTCTCGCCGCGCTGCCT
>JAQSXO010000378.1 GCA_029256625.1 Cellulosimicrobium sp.
ACACGCCGTCGAGCACAAGAACCACGGCTCTACCTCGGCCAACCAGGGCTCTACCTCGCGCAACCATGGCTCTACCTCGCGCGACCAGGGCTCTATCTCGCGCGACCAGGGCTCTATCTCGCGCGACCAGGGTTCTATCTCGCGGGACCGTATCTACCTCGGGGGGCCACGGTTCTTCCTCGCGCGACTACCGGTCTTTCTCGCTAGCGAGTGGGGGCGAGGGTCGTGGAGTCGCGCACCATGAGCTCGACGGGGAGGACGTCGTCGGGCGAGGGCATCGGGTCGGGCGACCCGTCGGCGTCGGCGGCGGCTCCGCGACGCGTGCCGAGCGCGGCGACCAGGCGGTCGACGGCGCGGGCGCCGAGGCGCGCGAGGTCGGTGCGGACCGTGGTGAGCGGGGGCGACGCGAGGGTCGCGACGAACGTGTCGTCGAACCCGACGACGCTGAGGTCGCGCGGGACGTCGACGCCGCGCTCCCGGAGTCGAGCGACGAGGCCGAGGGCGACGAGGTCGTTGTAGGCGAGGACCGCCGTCGCGCCCGACGCGACGACGAGGTCGGCGGCGGCGCGGCCGCCCTCGACCCGAGGGCGGAACGACCCGACGGTCACGGTCTCGACGTCCGGGTAGCGCTCGCGGGCGGCCTCGAGACCCGCGCGGCGCCGCGCGTCGGACCACGAGCGGTCGGGCCCGCCGACGTAGGCGACGCGGCGGTGACCCAGCGCGCGCAGGTGCTCGACCGCGAGGACGACGCCGTGCGCGTCGTCCGAGGAGACGGACGGGATGCCGTCGTGCCGGAGGTTGACCAGGACGACGGGGGCGTCGCGCGCGGCGTCCAGGTCCGCCTCGGCGGCGCGCGGGGAGCACAGCACGAGCCCGTCGGTCTGGGACCGCAGCCCGGTCACGAGCTCCGTCTCGAGCGCGGGGTCCTCCCCCGCGTCGACGACGAACACGGCGTGGCCCGTCTGGCGCGCCCGCGCCTGCACGCCCTTGGTCACGGACGCGAAGTACGGGTTCTCCAGGTCGGGCACCACGAGGCCGAGTGCCCCGGTGCGGCCCGCTCGCAGGCCGCTCGCCGCGCGGTTGGGCCGGTACCCGAGGCGGTTCGCGACCGCGACGACGCGGTCGCGGGTCTCCGGGGCGACGCGCTCGGGCTCGGCGAGGGCACGGGAGACCGTGGAGATCGACACCCCGCTCTCGCGGGCGACGTCACGGACGGTGACCACGGCTGCCTCCTCGGCGCTGGGCCCCAGGGGAGACGGGGCTGCGAACGATTGTAGCGTGTGCGGCAGGAACGCATCAGAACGCCGATGACGTAGGATGCAAACGTTCGCAACGATGCCTCTGGAGGAACCCGTGACGAGCACGGCCCACCTGGACCCGACCACCGCGACGGCGCCGTGGTCCCTGCACCCCGACCGCGCGCTCCCCGCCGACCCCGTGCTCCGACCGCTCGCCCGCGAGGTCTACGCCGCGACGCGCGACCTGCCGATCGTCTCGATGCACGGCCACGTCGACGTCGCGCTGTTCGCCGACGACACCCCGTTCGGCGACCCCGCCGCGCTGTTCGTCACGCCCGACCACTACCTCGTGCGCATGCTCGTCGCGCAGAGCACGTCGCCCCACGGGTCCCCGGGCGTGCGCGGAGTCCAGGACCTCGGGGTCGCGCCCGTGCCCGGCGCCCCCGCCGGCACCGCCCCCGCGGAGACCGACCCGCGCGAGATCTGGCGCCGGTTCTGCGCCGGGTGGCACCTGTTCCGCGGCACCCCGACGCGGTACTGGACCGAGCATGCGCTCGTCGAGGTCTTCGGGGCCCCGGTGAAGCCGTCGGCCGAGACCGCGGACGCGCTGTACGACCACCTGGTCGACCGCCTCGCACGTCCCGAGTACCGTCCGCGCGCGCTGTTCGAGCGGTTCGGCCTCGAGCTCCTCGCGACGACCGACCCCGCGCAGTCCCCGCTCGCCGACCACGCTCGCCTCGCCGCGGACGGCTGGGGCGAGCGCGTCGTGCCGACGTTCCGCCCCGACCCGCTCCTGCACGTCGACCGCGCGGACTGGGCCGCGCAAGTGGCCGAGCTCGGCGCGGCCGCGGGGACCGACGTCGTCGGCTACCGCTCCTACCTCGACGCGCTCCGCGCGCGCCGCGCCGCGTTCGTCGCCGCCGGCGCCCGCGCGACCGACCACGGCCACCTGACCGCCGACACCACTCCTCTCGACGACGCCGACGCCGCCCGCATCCTCGACCGCGCGCTGCGCGGCGAGTCCACGGCGGCGGAGGCGCGGGCGTTCTCCGCGCACATGCTCTTCCAGATGGCCGCGATGTCGGCCGAGGACGGGCTCGTCATGCAGCTCCACCCCGGCGTCCTGCGCGACCACTGCGCGGGCGTCGCGCAGGCCTACGGGCCGGACAAGGGATACGACATCCCCGAGCGCACCGAGTACGTGCGCGCGCTGCGCCCCGTCCTCGAGGCGTTCGGGCACCACCCCGGCTTCCGGATGATCGCGTTCACCGTCGACGAGGACACGTTCTCGCGCGAGCTCGCCCCGCTCGCCGGCGTCTACCCGGCCCTGCGGCTCGGCGCCCCGTGGTGGTTCCTCGACACCCCCGACGGCATGCGCCGCTTCCGCGAGGCCGCGACCGACTCCGCCGGGTTCTACAACACGAGCGGGTTCGTCGACGACACGCGCGCGTTCTGCTCCATCCCGGCCCGCCACGACCTCGCGCGGCGCATCGACGCCGGCCACCTCGCCCGCCTCGTCGCCGAGCACCGGCTCGACCTCGACGAGGCCCTCGAGACCGCCGTCGACCTCGCCTACCACCTGCCCAAGGCGTCCTACCCCCCGCTGAGTGCGTGAAATAGTCGCCGCGGCGGCCCGATCTCGCGACTATTTCACGCACTCACGCTCAGACCGTTCTCCCAGGAGAGACCCGTGACCACCCCCGACCACCCGTCCGTGCACCCCGCCTGGCTGCCCGACGCCGCGACCGCCTTCCTGCGCGGCCGTCCCGTCCGCGTCGTCGGGGACGGCCCGCTCGCCGCGACCGTCCGCGGCGAGGCCCGCCGTGCGGGCGCGACCCTCGTCGACGGCGAGGCCGACCTCGTCCTGCGCGACACCGGCGCCGTCCCCGGCGGCGAGGGGTTCGTCGTCGCGCGCGGCGACGGCCGCCTGGACGTCGCCGCGGACGACGACGCCGCGCTCCTCCACGCCTGGTTCCACGTCGTGCGCTCCGGGACGACAGACCCGGCCGGCCACACCGAAGGTCGCCACGAGCCCGCGCACGCGCTGCGCATGCTCGACCACTGGGACAACGTGGACGTCCACCCGGTCATGGGCCAGGTGGAGCGCGGGTACTCCGGCGGCTCGATCTTCTACGCGGACGGGCGCGTGCGCGAGGACCTGTCGCGCGTGGAGCAGTACGCGCGCCTGCTCGCGGCGACGGGCGTGAACCGCGTCGCGATCAACAACGTCAACGTGCACGCGCGCGAGGCGCTGCTGCTCACGGACGGCCTGCCCGACGTCGCGCGCGTCGCCGCCGCGTTCCGGCCGTGGGGCATCCGTGTGCACCTGTCGGTGAGCTTCGCGTCGCCGATCGTGCTCGGCGGGCTCGCGACGTCGGACCCGCTCGACCCGGGCGTCCGGGCGTGGTGGGCGGACGCCGTCGCCCGCGTGTACGAGGTGATCCCCGACTTCGGCGGGTTCGTCGTCAAGGCGGACTCCGAGGGCCAGCCCGGGCCGTTCGCGTACGGGCGTGACCACGCCGACGGCGCCAACCTCCTCGCGCGCGCCCTCGCCCCGTACGGAGGGACGGTGCACTGGCG
>JAQSXO010000379.1 GCA_029256625.1 Cellulosimicrobium sp.
GGCGATGTCCGCCTCGTACATCGTGACGATCGACGGGTGCGTCGAGAGCGTCGCCATGAGGTCGGCCTCGGCGTCGAACGCCGCCCGCTGCGAGTGGCTCGACCACTCGTGCAGCAGCACCTTCACGGCGACCCGGCGGCGGGGGCGCTGCTGCTGGTACAGGAAGACGTCGGAGAACCCGCCCGAGCCGACGAGCGAGACGTACTCGAAGCCCTTGATCTCCGGGGGTGGGGACGGCGCGCGCTTGGTGCTCACCGGATCCCCTCGAACACGAGGGTCACGCCGTCGCCGAGGTCCGCGACGTCACCGTCGACGACCAGCACCGGCTCCGACGGGTGCAGCCGCCGCGGCGGCTGGCCGGCGCGCAGGAGCGTGGTGCCGTTGGTCGTCGCCATGTCGCTCACGAGCACGTGCCACCCCTCGAGCGTGATCTCGAGGTGCGAGCGCGAGATGTCCTGCTGAGGGCTGGGCACCGTCACCAGGCGGGGCAGGTCGGCCGCCTGCGACCGGGGCGTGCGCGGGCGCCGGCCGACGACGACCGGACGGTCGAGCTCGACCGTCTGCCCGGTCGAGACGACGACCCGCCCGAGCGGCGGACGGACCGCGAGCTCGGCGTCTCCCTCGAGCGGCCCGTCGCAGACGGCGCAGGAGTCCCGCGACGGCGGGTTGGCGTGCCCCTGGGCGCACGTCCGCGCCAGGATCTGCTGCTGACCCGGTCCGGGCGGCGCGCTGAACGAGGGGGGCGGCGGGACCGGCGCGCCGGCGTGCCCCACCTCCTGGGCGGCCGCGCGCAGGTCGGCGATCGCGGAGGAGTGGACCGTGTGGCCGTCGTGGTCGAGCCCGGTGGCCGGCTCGTCCTCCGCCGTCTGCTCGCCCTCGGGGTCGGCGACCGTCGCCGCGCGGTGCGCGGCCGCGGGCGTCGCGCCGGTCCACTCCCGCGGGATGCCGGCGATGAGGCCGCCGTCGGACGGGGCGGGCACCGGCGCCGAGGGCGCCGGCTCTGCCGCGACGGGAGCCGGAGGGACGGGCGGGGTGACCGGTGCGGGCGCCGCGGGCTCGTCGTGCTCCTCGTCGTCCTCGGTGCGCACCGCGGCGTCCTCCACGGTCCGCAGGATGGTCGACCCCCACAGGTGGGCGTAGTCGTCGTCGGCGTCGTCCGCGGACGGTTCGTCGAGCGCCGTCGCGGGTTCGTCGACGGGCGCCTGCGGGCCCGGGGCGTGGGACTCCGGCTCGGGCGCGATCGTCTCCTCCGGGAGACGCAGCGTCGCGCCGAGCGCGCCGAGCGGGGCCGCCGCGGGCTCGACGGCGGGGGCGGGTTCCGCGGCCGCCGCGCCGACGGCCGTGCCCCAGGACGGGCGGTCCACGGGAGCGACGTCGACTGACGGCACGATCCCGACGTCGTCCACGGAGTCCTGGGAGTCCTCGGCGGCGGGTCGGGCGGGACGCTCGGCGAGCGGCCACGCGACGGCACCCGCCAGCACGACGCCCGAGACGAGCGGAAGGGTGGCGGCGTCCCCGAGCAGGGGCTCGCCGGCCGGCGACTCGTCGAGGGGGGCCACGACACCGGCGTCGGCGCGCACGAGCAGCTCGACGACGTCGTCCAGGACGCGCTCGGACCACGTGGTGACGCCCTCGCCCTCGACGCGCACGCGCTCCCCGCCGTCGAGCTCGAGCGTGACCGTCACCCGTCCGCGCGCGGCGACGTGGACGCGACGGTCCGCGACGACCGCCACCACGAACGGCGGTACCGTCCGCAGGCTCGAGCCGAAGGCACCGGTGAGCACCTGCAGGACCTCGACGACGCCCGCGTCCGCGCCGAGCTGGTCCCAGACCTGCTCGACGAGCGAGGCCTCCACCGGCCCCGGCAGCACGACGACCGTGCCGCCTCGCACGACGGCGCGTGCGGTTCCCGTGACGTAGCGCAGCGTCACGTCAGACCCCCGATCTGCAGACGAACATCCCTGGGCAGCGTGTCCTCGTCGACGTCCGGACCCGGCGCTCCGGCCTGGTCGCGCGGAGTCGTGCTCCCGCCGCTCGTGTCGTCGGACACGCCCGTCGCATCGACGACGACGACTGTGATGTTATCCCGCCCGCCGGCCGCGATGGCCTCGTGGACCAGGCGCTCGGCGGCTGCCTGGGGGTCGGGCGTCGAGAGCAGCACCTCGGCGATCCGCCCGTCCGCGAGCTCGCCCGTCAGCCCGTCCGAGCAGACGAGCACGCGGTCGTGCCGCTCGATCGGCAGGTACCAGAAGTCGACCTGCGGGGCGTTGCGCGAGCCGAGCGCACGCGTCACGACGTGCCGGCGCGGGTGCGTGAGAGCCTCCGCGGGCGTCAGCAGCCCGGCGTCGACCATCTCCTGGACCTCCGAGTGGTCGACGCTCACCTGCTCGAGGTGGCCGCCGGCGAGGTGGTACGTGCGCGAGTCGCCCACGTTGACGACGAGCCAGTACGGGTTCCCGTCCTGCTCGGAGACCACGACGCCGGTGACGGTGGTGCCCGCGCCCCGACCGGGCTCGGTGACGATCGCCTGCACGTTCTCCTGCGCGACGGCGATCCGGTCACGGACCTCCTCCGGCGTGACGACGTCGAGGTCGGCCAGGGGTCGGAGCGCCTCGACGGCCGTCGCGCTGGCGACCTCGCCCGCCTCGTGGCCGCCCATGCCGTCGGCGACGAAGAAGACCGAGCGCGAGACGAGGAAACGGTCCTCGTTGAGGAGCCGGCGTGCGCCGCGGTGCGAGGCCGCGCCCCAGGCGAGGTGGACCTCGGCCGGCAGCTCGGTCGTCATGCGGCACCAGGGTGGACGACGATGCGGCGGTCCCCGACGTGGATCGTCGCTCCGACGGGGACGCGCACGCGCGTCCCCGGCTCGGCGACGCGCGGCGGGGCGCCCGGCACCGAGACGACCGTGCCGTTGGTGGAGCCACGGTCCGTGAGCCACAGGCCGCTCGGGTCCGCCCGGAGCTCGGCGTGCGTCTTGGAGACCGACCGCGTCGGGTCGTCGACCGCGACGAGGTTCCACGGTCCGTCGTCGGGCGCCTGCGGGTTGCGGCCGAGCAGCGTCGGGCGGTCGACGACGCGACGCTCCCCCGACTCGAGCTCGAGGACGACCGCGACGTCGGGCGCCGGGTCCATCGCGCGGACGTCACGGGCCGTCATGCGCGTGCTGTCCCACTCCGCCTCGGCGGGCTCGGGTGCCGGCGCGGGCGCCGCGGGCGCCACCGCGGGCGCGGGTGCCGCGGGTGCCGGCGCGGGTGCCGGCGGCGCGGCCGGCGCTGTGGCAGGAGCCGGGCCGCCCCCGACACCGGGGACGCCCGTGATGAGACCGTCCCCCGTGGGCGCCGGCGACGAGGACGGGAAGGCCCAGGGGTCCGGGACGGGCGTGGCCGCCGCCGGGACCGACGCGGCCGGGGCTGCCGGAGCGGGTGCCGGCGGGGCGAACGCGCCCGGAGCGGAGGGGACGGCCGTCGCCGCGGTGCTCTGCCCGACCGGGGCGGGCGGGTAGGGCGCGTACCCGGGCTGGACGGGTGCGGGGGCGTACCCGTGCTGGGGAGCCGGCGGGTACCCGCCGGCCGAGCCGTGGGCACCGCCTCCGGGCGCACCGGCCATGAGCGAGGCGACCCCCTCGTACCCCGACGGCGCGGGGGCGACGGCCCGGACGTCGAGCACGAGCGACCGCCCCGCCTTGTCGTGCCAGCCCTGCGAGCGGCCCGACGAGTCGAAGCCCGGGCTGAGCAGGACCACGAGGATCCCGCCCGCCGGCACGACGCCGACGATGATCCAGCGCAGCGCGGCCCGGCCGAAGCCGATCGGC
>JAQSXO010000380.1 GCA_029256625.1 Cellulosimicrobium sp.
CCGAACTTCGCCGACAAGGTGGAGAAGTGGGGCCTCGGGGAGGAGCTCGACGCCAAGCGCCAGGCGGACGGCAAGTACTACCTCCTCCCGGGCCTGCGCGAGATCCCGGACGTGCAGTACTCGGTCGTCGTCAACGACGACCTGTTCCAGAAGGCCGGCATCACCGAGGAGCCGGAGACCTGGGACGAGTTCGCGGAGCAGCTCGCGACGGTGAAGGCGGCGAACCCCGAGCTGTCGTACGCGATGACCGACCGCTGGACCGACACGCAGCCGCTCGGCGCGATGCTGCAGTACATCGCCCCGAACTACGGCACCGAGGGTGGCTGGGGCTACTCCAACACGTGGTTCGACGAGGAGTCCGGCGAGTTCCAGCTCACCGGCACGACCGACGCGTACAAGGACATGATCACGTACGTCGCCGGCCTGACCTCCGACGGCCTGCTCGACCCCGAGATCACGCAGAACGACGACCAGGCGATCCAGAAGTTCGTCAACGGCGAGGCCGCCGCGATCTCCGGCAACACGCAGGAGATCACGGCCTACCGCAGCAAGCTGGCGGAGGCGGGCAAGGACGTCACGCTGCGCATGATCGTGCTGCCTGACGGTCCGTTCGGCGGGATGCTCGCCGGGAGCCGGCTGTCCTCCGGCCTCATGATCTCGAGCGAGGCGGCCGAGAAGCCGTACTTCAAGGCCCTGCTCCAGTTCGTCGACTGGCTGTACTACTCCGACGAGGGCATCGAGTTCGCCCAGTGGGGCGTGGAGGGCGAGACGTACGCCAACGAGGGCGGCACGCGCACGCTCCCGGCCGACATCGGCTGGAACGCGCTCAACCCCGACGCGCCGAAGAAGCTCAACGCCGACTTCGGGTACAGCAACGGCGTGTTCCTGCTCGCCAACGGTTCCTCGAAGGAGCTGCTCCAGTCCGTCATGACGGACGAGACGAAGGCGTGGACCGACGCCGTGCTCGAGCGCAAGGAGATGCTGCCGGTCAAGCCGGCCGCGAGCCTCGACGAGCTCGAGCTCGAGCAGACGTCGCTCCTGGACACGCAGATCAAGGACGCCGTGATGGCGGCGACCGCGGGCTTCGTCACCGGTCAGCGCCCGCTGAGCGAGTGGGACGCCTACGTGTCCGAGATCGACGGGCTCGGCGGCTCGCAGCTCATCGACACCTACAACGCGGCGCTCACCCGCTCCGCGGGCTGACGCCCTCCGGCGGGTGCCCCCAGGCACCCGCCACTCCGGCCCCGTCGTCGCCCGGTCGCCCCACCGGGCGACGGCGGTCCGCCGCCCGCAGCACCCACCGCACCAGGAGTCTGTCTCGTGACACCCACCCTCGTCCCGTCCGAGCCCGTCGCCGTCCTGTCCGACGCGTGGCGCACGTGCGTGGGCACGGGCCGCTTCAACCTCGCGCTGCGCCAGGACTACCAGGAGTCGCTCGCCCTCGCGCAGGCCGAGATCGGCTTCCGGTACATCCGGGGCCACGGCCTGCTGTCGGACGACGTCGGGGTCCACCGCCCGTACGACGTCGCGGGGCCCACGACGAGGTACAGCGGGACCCGGTACGCCTTCACCTACGTCGACCAGGTGGTCGACGCGTACCTCGCGCTCGGGGTCAAGCCGTTCCTCGAGCTCGGGTTCATGCCGTCGGGCCTGGCGTCGGGGGACCAGACGGTGTTCTGGTGGAAGGGGAACGTCACGCCGCCGCGCGACCACCGCGAGTGGGCCGCCCTCGTGGCCGCGGTGCTGCGCCACCTGGTCGACCGCTACGGGATCGACGAGGTCCGGACGTGGCCGGTCGAGGTCTGGAACGAGCCCAACCTCGTCAACTTCTGGGAGGGCGCCGACCAGGCGGCGTACCTCCGCCTGTACGAGGCGACCGCGCACGCCGTGAAGGACGTCGACGCCGACCTCCAGGTGGGCGGCCCGGCGATCTCGCCCGGCGCCGACGACTGGTGGGCGCCGTTCGCCGACGCCGTCGCCGCCCGCGACCTGCCGTGCGACTTCGTGTCGTTCCACGCGTACACGACCGGCCCCGCGCAGCACGTCCCGTTCGGCGTGTACCAGACCCTGCGCCACCCGACCGACCTGCTCGACCAGTTCGCGCGGCCGCGCGAGCTCCTCGCCGGGACCCGGCTGGAGGGGTTGCCCGCGCACGTCACCGAGTTCAACACGAGCTACCGCCCCGACAACCCGGTGCACGACACCGCGTACAACGCGGCCGCCCTCGCGCCCGTGCTCGCCGCCGGCGGCGACGTGGTGGACTCGTTCTCCTACTGGACGTTCTGCGACGTCTTCGAGGAGGAGAACATCCCCACCGCGTTCTTCCACGGCGGGTTCGGCATGCTCGCCCACCGCCAGGTGCGCAAGCCCACCTACCACCTGTACACGTTCATGGCGCGCATGGGCACTGACGTGCTCGCGCGCGGCGCCGACCACCTCGTGACGCGCGACGCGACGGGCCGCGTCACCGTGCTCGCGTGGCAGCCCGTCGGCGGGACCGACGACCCGACCGAGCCCGAGCGGCACGAGCTGCGGCTCTCCGTCCCGGTCGGGACACCGGGTGGTGGCACCGCGCCGCAGCGCGCGTCCGCGCACCGCAGCGTCGTCAACGAGACCGACGGGAACGCGTTCACCGCGTGGCAGCACCTCGGCCGCCCCGCGTCGCCGACGGCGCGCCAGCTCGACCTCCTCCACGAGGCCGCGGAACCCGCCCGCTCGACCACGTCCCTCCCCGTCGTGGACGGCCGTGTGGACCTCGCGCTCACGCTCGCGCGGCACGAGGTCACGCTCGTCGAGATCGACCCCGTCCGTGACGAGACGCCGGCGTGGCTCGACGACGACCGGATCCTCGGCCGAGTCCTCGACCGGGAGAGTGCCCGGTGAGCGACGTGCCCCGGTCCGCCGCGCCGTCGGGCGCGGGATCGCACCTGCCGGGCGCGCTCGGCCAGGGGACGCTCGGCCGCGCGACCGCGCTCGTCTACTGGTACGTCGTCGTCACGGCCCTGCTCGCTCTCGCGGCGCTGCCGACGCTCGCCCTGCTCCTGCTGCTCGACCGCGCGGCGTCCAACGTGCCGCTCGCGGCGCTCGCGGCGCTCCCGCTCGGACCCGCGCTGTCCGCGGCGCTGTACGCCGTCCGGGCGCGCGAGACCGAGGACGAGGTCGCGCCCGCCCGCACGTTCGTGCGCGGCTACCGCCGCGGGGCGCTCGACGCGCTGCGCGTGTGGGCGCCCGCGCTCGGGGTGCTCGCGGTCGTCGGGGTCGTGCTCGCGAACGCCGCGGCCGCCGGTGTCGGCCCGACGTACGCGGCCGTGCTCGTCGTCATCGCGGCGCTCGCGCTCGTGTGGGGGCTGCACGCGGTCGCGATCGCGACCCTCTTCTCGTTCCGCACGCGCGACGTCGCGCGCCTCGCCGCCCACTACCTCGGCCGGATGCCGCTCGTGAGCCTCGGCGTCGTCTCGCTGCTCGTCGCCGCGGCCGGCGTCGCGTGGTTCGCCACGGACGGCGTCCTCGCGCTCGTCGGCGGGGTGTGGGTGTGGTGCTGGTACCGCAACGACCGGCGGATGCTCGACGACGTCCGCGCCCGCTTCACCGCCTGACCCGACCTGACCCCGTTCCGAGGAGCCGTCCCCGTCATGACCCCCGCCCGTCTGCCCGCGACCGAGAAGATCCTCTACGGGGGCGACTACAACCCCGAGCAGTGGCCGCGCGCCGTGTGGGAGGACGACTACGCCGCGTTCGACGAGGCGTCGATCGACACGGTGACGCTCGCCGTCTTCGGGTGGTCGTACCTGCAGCCCGCCGAGGACAC
>JAQSXO010000381.1 GCA_029256625.1 Cellulosimicrobium sp.
ATGCGCACGATCTCGACGTCCCGGCCGGTCAGCTCCTCGAGGCGTCGGGCCACGTGGCCGGTCTGGGTGGTCGCGAGGGCGCTGCCGCGCGTGCCCACGCGGAGGGGAGGGGTACCTGCAGGGCTCACGGTCCCAGTCTCTCCCCACTTCGGCGGTGCACGGAAATGCGCACGTCACGGCGGGGGAAATGCCCGCGGAAGTGACGTGGTCCTGACGCCCGGTCAGCAACGTCCGGACAATGTGTCAGGACAATTCCTGCGGAATTGCCGAACCCCTTTCTCGGGATTCCGGTAAGGATTACCTCACTCCTTGGCGGCGAGGCCGCGCGCACATTCCTGGGCGTGCCCGACGATCGCCGCGAGGCCCGTGCCGGCGATCCAGCCCCCCGTCACCGCGAGCCCGGGGACGGCGTCGACGCGCGCGACGAACGCCGCGACCTCGCGCCGGAACGCGGGGGTCGGCGGGGGCAGCGCGCCGTTCCAGCGCGTCACGACGTGCCCGAGCACGCGGCCGTGCAGGTCCACGCCGAACAGGCGGGACGCGTCGGCGACGACGCGGTCGAGGTCGGGCTCCGTCGTCGCGCCGATGCGCCCGTAGCTGAGCCGCACCACGTGGTGGCCCGGCCCGACGGCGCCGCGCACGCGGTCGCGCAGCCACGGCCACTTGGCGGTCGAGTGGGTCAGCGCCTTGGCCTCGACGTCCGACGGCGGCGCGACGCGGCCCGCGTCCCGGTGCGGCGGCGCGACGAGGAGGCCGGTCCCGCGCGGCGCGTCGTCGAGCTCGGGCGCGCGGAGGAGGAGCGTGACGAGGCGGACGTCCGCGCCGGGCTCCGGGTCGGGCAGCAGGTCCGCCGCTGTGCCGACGAGCGGGCCGAGCGCGTCGACGAGCGCCGGCGTCGTCACGACGAGCCGTGGCGCGGCGAGATCGAACGGCCCGTCGGGCGTCTGCGCGCGGACGACCCAGGAGCCGGGGGACGCGCCGCCGTCGGAAGGCCCACGGCCCGGGTCCCTGCGGGCGATCTCCGTGACCTCGTGGCGCAGCCGCACGTCGGCGCCCGCCGCGAGCTCCTCGACGAGCCGGTGCATGCCACCGTCGATGCCGCGCACGGCCGAGCCCGCGGGCGCGAGCGCGCGCAGCGACGCGACGGCACGCGCGAGCGACCCCTCGCGCTCGAACGCCTCGCGGAGACCGGGCGCGACCGCGGCGACGTCCAGCCGGTCGAGCGGGGCCGAGTGCACCCCGGCCGCGACGGGGGCGACGAGGCGCTCCGTCACGCGCGCTCCCATGCGCGAGCGCGCGAACGTCTCGAGCGTGCGCAGGTCCGTGAAGCGGCGGGGCAGGACGCGGTCGAGGCTCGCGCGCAGCGCCCCGCCGACGCCGACGGCGCGGCGCACGTCGGCCGACCACGGGTGGGCCGGGATCCCGAGCACGCCCGCGCGGGGCAGCGGGTAGGCATGGCCGGCGGCGTAGCCCCAGGCGCCCGCGCCCGACGGCTCGACGACGTCGAGGCCGAGCGCGGCGACCAGGTCGCCGACGGCCGCTCCCCGGGCGGCGAAGGACTCGGCTCCCAGGTCGACGCGGACACCGTCGAGGCCGGGCAGGTCGCCGCCGCGGACGGGCCCGCCGGGGACGTCCGCGGCCTCGAGCACGGCGACGTGCAGCCCCTGCTCGCGCAGGGTCCGGGCCGCGGTGAGCCCCGCGACCCCCGCGCCGACGACGACCGCGTCCACCTCCTCGGGGACGGTCCCGGGGGAGGTGCGGGACGTCGTCGGCTCGCTGCTCACGGTCGGGTCGCCTCCTCGTGCGCGTCGTCCTGTCCCGTCCAGTCTGCGCCGAGCGCGTGGACCAGCTCGACGACACGCGTCAGGACGTCCGGGTCGGTGTCCGGCGGGACGCCGTGGCCGAGGTTCACCACGTGCCCGGGCGCCGTGCGCCCGCGCCGCACGACGTCGCGCACGTGCGCCTCCAGCACGTCCCACGGCGCGGCCAGCAGCGCGGGGTCGATGTTGCCCTGGACCGGGACGGGGGCGTGACCCTCGGCGAGGAGCCGGGCGGCGTCGTCGAGCGGCGTGCGGTAGTCGACGCCCACGACCACGTCCTGCACCCCGGCCGCGGTGACGGCGTCGCGCATCGCGGGCAGCAGGTGACCGGTGCCGGTGCCGAAGTGGACGACCGGCACGCCGAGGTCGGCGACGCGGGTCAGCGCGCGCGTGCTCGCCGGGGCGGCGCCCGTCGCGTAGTCCGCGAGCGAGAGCGAGCCTGCCCAGGAGTCGAAGAGCTGGGCGGCGCTCGCGCCCGCCTGGACCTGCGTCCGCAGGAACGTTCCGGTGAGGTCGGCGGCCCAGTCGACGAGGCGCTCCCACGTCTCCGGGTCGCCGCGCAGCAGCGCGCGGGCCGCGAGGTGGTCGCGCGACGGCCGTCCCTCGACGAGGTAGGCCGCGAGCGTGAACGGTGCGCCCGCGAACCCGATGAGCGGGGTCGTGCCGAGCGCGTCGACGGTCAGCGCGACGGCCTCCCGGATCGGGGCGAGCGACTCCTCGGTGAGCTCGGTCTCCACCAGCCGCGCGACGTCGTCGGGCGTCCGGTACGCCTGGCCCATGACCGGGCCGACGCCCGGCGCGATGTCGACCTCGACGCCCGCGAGCCGCAGCGGCACGACGATGTCGGAGAAGAAGATGCCCGCGTCCACGCCGTGGCGGCGCACCGGCTGGAGCGTGATCTCCGACGCGAGGTCCGGGCGCAGGCACGAGTCGAGCATGCTCACGCCCTCGCGGGCCGCGCGGTACTCGGGGAGCGACCGGCCCGCCTGGCGCATGAACCACACCGGTGTGATTTCCGGGCGATTTCCGGTCGTGCCCGCGCGCAGCGCCCGCACGAGCGGCGAACGGTCCGTGCGGCCGTCGGTCAGGGGATGGCCCGGGGAAAGGGCGACAGGAATCACAGCTACCGATTCTGCCTCCCTCCCGGTGGAATGATTAAATCGGAGGCACTGTGGCTCTTCTCTCCCTCACGGCCAGCCACCACGAGCTCGACCTCGACGCCCTGGAGCGACTCTCCACCGGGGCCCACTCGATCGGCGGCTCCGCGGTCGCGGCGTGCGACGTGATCACCGGTGCCGTCGTCCTTGCGACGTGCAACCGGTTCGAGCTGTACCTCGACGTGGACGCGCCCCTCGACGGGACGGGCGTGCAGCACGCGACCGAGCACGTCGCGCGCATGGTCGCCGACGCGTCGGGCGTCGCCCCGGCCCAGGCGCTCGCCTCGTTCCGCGCGCGCGCCGGGACCGAGGTCGCCGAGCACCTGTTCGCCGTCGCGTCGGGCCTGGACTCCATGGTCGTGGGCGAGCGCGAGATCGCCGGCCAGGTGAAGCGCGCCCTGGAGACCGCGCACGCCGACGGTGTGACCTCCTCGACGCTCGAGCTCCTGTTCCAGACGGCGTCGCGCACGTCCAAGAGGGTCAGCACGCAGACGACGCTCGGCGGCGCGGGCCGCTCCGTCGTCGCGCTCGGGCTCGACCTCGCCGCGGCCGAGCTGCCGCCGTGGCACCAGGTGCGGGCCGTCCTCATCGGGACGGGGTCGTACGCGGGCGCGAGCCTCGCGGCGCTGCGCGCGCTCGGGTGCGACGACGTGCGCGTCTACTCGCAGTCCGGCCGCGCCGAGGAGTTCGCCGCCGCGCGCGGGGTCGAGGCCGTGACCGACCTCGTCGCGGCGCTCGAGGACGCCGACCTCGTGGTGTCGTGCTCGGGCGCGCGCGGGCGGGCGCTCGCGGCGGACGCCGCGCGTCCGGGAGAGGGCGCCGACCGCCG
>JAQSXO010000382.1 GCA_029256625.1 Cellulosimicrobium sp.
CCCCGAGACCAGCACGCCCTCCATGACGGCCTCGAGGCGCAGGTCGAGCTCGAGCTCGCTGCCCTCGGGGATGCCGATCACGGCGGTCCCGAGGTCGGCCGGCGCAGGCACGGTCCGACGGACCGTCAGCATGCTCCCGGGTCGCCGACCGAGCTCGTGCGTGTCGAGCACGAGCGGCGACGTCTTCTCGGCGGTGATGGCGGACTCCAGGATCGCCAGGCCGCGGGCGTGGGCGCCCGCGGACGGATGGTCAACGATGGTCGGGGGCCGACGGCCGCTCGACGGCGACTGCCAGGCACAGGCCGACGCGTGACGCGCCGAGCCAAACATCGATCTTACGTCACGGGACGGCTCGACCGCCACCCGCCCTCCACGCCCGCAGAGCCGGGAACCGGGCGTCGAGATGACGGCGCCCCGCGGCTCCGTCGTGGGCCACGACCCTCAGCGCGCGGCGCGCTCGCGCATCGTCGCCGGGAAGGGCGACTCCTCGGGCTCGCCGACGCGGTCCCCGAGCCGGTCCGCGAGCTTCGCCCGCCCGCCCTGGACCTGGGCGAGGAGCTTGCCGAGGTCGACCTCGAAGTCCGCGAGCCGGCGGTCGCAGTAGTCGTCGGCGTCACGCCGGAGCGCGGCCGCCGCCTCGTCGGCCTCGTCCACGATCTCCCGGGCCCGCGACTCCGCCTGGACGACGACCTGCTCCGCCCGCACGAGCTCGATGGCACGCGCCCGGGCGGTCGTGAGGATCTCCTCCGCCTGCCGGTGCGCGTCCTCCAGCACGGCGTCCGCCTGGGCGAGCACCTCGTCGGCGTGCGCGAGCTGCTCCGGCAGCGCGCCGCGCAGCTCGTCCACGAGCGCGAGCGCGTCGCCCTTGTGCACCAGCACCGACGCGGACATGGGCATCGCGCGCGCCGACTCCACGAGGTGCGCGAGGTCGTCGAGGATCGCGTTGAGCCCGACCTGCGCCTCCTCCGTCGCGTGGTCCTCGTGCGTCACCCGTCGGTCCTGCTGCTCGCTCACGTCACCGGTCCTTCCCGTCGTGCTCACCTGCTGCTCCCCTGCACCCGTGCCAGCGCCGCACGGACGGCGTCCCCGACCCCCGGGGGTACCAGGTCGTCGACCGGGCCCCCGTAGCGCGCGATGTCCTTCACGAGCGACGACGCGACGTGCAGGAGCGCGGCGTCGCCCGCGACGAACACGGTCTCGACGCCGGCCAGGTGCCGGTTCATGAGCGCCATCGGCAGCTCGGCGTCGAAGTCCGCGCCACCGCGCAGCCCCTTGACCACGGCGCCCGCGCCGGTCTCCCGGCAGAAGTCCACCAGGAGCCCCGGTACGACCTCCACGCGGACCCCGTCGAGCCCGGCGTCGTCGACCGCCGCGCGGGCCAGAGCGACGCGCTCGTCGACGCTCAGGAGCGCCGACTTCGACGCGTTCCGCGCGACGCCGACGACGACGTCGTCGAAGAGTGCGCGAGCGCGTCGGACGATGTCGAGGTGGCCCAGGGTGATCGGGTCGAACGACCCGGGACAGACGGCTGTGGTCACCTCGTCACGGTAGTACACGAGGCCGCGCGGACCCGGGCGGCACGACCGGGCGGGCGCGGATCGGCGTCCCGCGCGACGATGGTCCGCGTGACCGCCCCGGAGGAACCCGCCGTCGTCCCGCTCACGACGCCCGAGCTCGTGCGCTCGCTCCACCGCGACGTGCTCGCCCCGTCGTTCCCGCCCGCCGAGCTCATGGACGAGGACGAGCTCCTCGGCGACCACGCGAGCGGGCGCCTGCGCAGCCTCGGTGTGGTGCAGGACGGCCGCGTCGTCGCCGGTGTCGTCGGCGAGTGGTTCCCCGACGCGCGCGTCCTCCTCGTCCTCTACCTCGCCATCGCGCCCGGCCGGCGCGGCGGCGGGGTCGGCGGGCGGCTCGTGGCCGCGGCGCTCGCCGACTGGCGCGCCCTGGACCCGCTCCTCGTCGTCGGGGAGGTCGAGCACCCCGCGCACCATGCCGGCAGCGAGGCGCACGGCGACCCGGTCGCGCGGCTGCGGTTCTACGCGCGCCTCGGCGCGCGTGTCCTCGCGCTCCCCTACTTCCAGCCCGGCGACGGGGCCGGCGCCGAGCGCGTGCCCGCGCTCCTGCTCGTGTCGTTCCCCCTCGGGCCGGGCACCCCCGACGACGTCCCGGCCGCGCCGCTGCGCGCGTTCCTCGCGGGGAACCTCCGCGCGAGCGAGGGCAGCCTGGCAGACGACGCCGCCACTCGCCGCCTGCTCGACGCCGCGAGCGGCGACCGCGTCGCGCTCGTCGACCCGGCCGACCCCGCCGCCCTCGCGACCGTCCCCGTCGGTCTCCTCTCCCCTGACGAGTCCCACGCACCCCCGGCCTGAGCAGCCTTCGTCGAGGAAGAACCACCCCGGTCCGCCGAGGTAGAACGCCGGTCCCACGAAGCAGAACGCCGGTCGCGCAAAGCAGAACGCTGGTCGCGCGTCACGCCGCGCGGCGGCGCGACCGAGCCAGCGAACGCACGACGATCCCGACCGAGATCGCGGGAGCCGCGAGGAACGAGCGGCGCAGACGGTCGACGCGGCGCCACCACCAACCCCGACCACCCACGGCAATCACGCGCCGACGGGTACAGCTCCCACGGTTCTACCTCACGCGACCGGGGCTCTACCTCGCGTGACCAGGGCTCTACCTCGCGTGACCAGGGCTCTACCTCGCGCGACCAGGGTTCTGCCTTGGCGCGGCGGGGCGTGGGGCTATGTCTCGTCGGGGAGCTCGGGGCCGACGAAGTACACCGTCGTCTCGCCGTAGTCCTTGCGCGCGACGACCTCCCAGCCCGTCGGCCAGGTCGGCTCGGGCGTGCGCGTCGAGCGCTCGACGACGACGACGGCGGCCGGGTCGAGGACGCCGGGCACCGCGAGGTGGGCGAGGACGCGCTCCAGCGCCTCGGCGGTGACGTCGTACGGCGGGTCGACGAGCACGAGGTGGTACGGGCCGTGTCCCGCACGCCCTGAGGTCGCTGCCCCGACCGCCGTCCGCCGCGTCGCGACGGCGGCGGCCACGCCGGCGACGAACGTCTCGGCGGGTTGCGCGACGACGTGCACGTTCGACAGACCGAGGGCCGCGACGTTGCGTCGGGCGACGTCGGCAGCGACCCGGGCCGAGTCGACCAGCGTCACGTCGGCGGCGCCGCGGCTCGCGGCCTCCAGGCCGAGCGCGCCCGAGCCCGCATAGAGGTCGAGGACGTGCGCGTCGTCGACGACGCCGAGGTGCTCGAGGCGGGAGAAGATCGCCTCCCGCACGCGCTCGCTCGTCGGTCGCGTGCCGCGGGGCGGGACCTGCAGGGAGCGCCCACCGACTGTTCCCGCCACGATCCTCGTCACGCGCCCACCCTACGCACGGGTCGCCCTCCCCCGTCACGCGCGTTCGAGGAACTCCTCGCGCTCGGGGTCGAGCTGCTCGCGGATGGCGGCGGCGAGCGCGGGGTGGTGCGCGAGGTCCGGGTCCTCCGCCACGACCTCCGCCGCGTCGGAGCGCGCGGTCTCGATGACGTCCGCGTCCTTGACGACGCGCAGGAGCCGCAGCGAGCTCGCCCGCCCGGACTGGGCGGCCCCGAGGACGTCCCCCTCGCTGCGCAGCTCGAGGTCGACGGTCGCGAGCTCGAACCCGTCGGTCGTGCGGGCCAGCGTCTCGACACGCGTCGCGGCGGGCGTGCCCGGCTGCGCCGTCGAGACGAGCAGGCACAGCCCGGCCGCGGACCCGCGCCCGACGCGCCCGCGGAGCTGGTGGAGCTGGGAGATGCCGAACCGG
>JAQSXO010000383.1 GCA_029256625.1 Cellulosimicrobium sp.
CCGTCGACGAGCGGTCCCCCGGAGTTGCCGGGGTTGATCGCGGCGTCGGTCTGGATCGCGTTGATGAACGCCGTCTCGGCCGCGGCACCCGCCTGGACCGGCCGGTTGAGCGCGCTGATGATCCCGGTCGTGACGGTCCCGTTGAGCCCCAGCGGTGCGCCGACGGCGACCACGGGGTCGCCGACGACCACCTGGTCGGAGTCGCCGAGCGCGAGCGGCGTGAGACCGGAGTCGTCGACCTTCACGACGGCCAGGTCGTAGTCGACCGTCCGCCCGACCAGCTCGGCCGGGCTCTCGTGCCCGTCCGAGAACAGCACGACGACGTCGCCCCCGTCGGCGGCCCCCGCGACGACGTGGTTGTTGGTGAGGATGTAGCCGTCCTCGCGCAGGACGAAGCCGGAGCCCGTCGCGACGCCGTCGGTGCCGCGGACCTGGAGCGAGACCACGCTCGGCAGGACCGTGGCCGCGATGTCGGCCACCGAGCCCGCCGGGCGGTCAGCGCCCGGCTCGACGCTCGCGGGCGGCAGCGCCGACGTGTACGGGCCCGGCGAGTCCTCGCCGAGGAGCCGGTCCGCGGCCACGCCGCCGAGCGCGCCGGCGACGAGCGCGAGCGCGGCGACGCCCGCGACGAGGGCGGGACGGAGCCCGCGCCGCGACGTCGGGCCTGCCGCTCCCCGCGGCACCGCGACGAGGGTCGGGTCGACGGAGCCGCCCGGCCGCGTCGGGGCCGTCGGCGGCTCCGGCTCCCCGAACGACCGCAGGGTCGCCCACGGGTCCGCCGGTGCGGGCGCCGTGCCCGGGCCTCGTCCCGGGACCGACGGCGGGGTGCCCGTGCCCGACGGCGGAGCGGCGCCCGGCGGTGGCGGGACCGGGCCGGGCCCGGTCGGAGCCGACGGCGGGACCGGAGGCACGCTGCGGTAGGCGGACGGCGGCGCGAACGGGTTGGGTGCGGCGTCGTGCGCCCCGGGGCGGTCCGGGCCGGTCTGGGGGTCGGTCATGAGGTGCCGAGCGCTCCTGTCATGGTCGTCCAGCCCCGGGAGATGCGAGCCGGGACCCCGGCATCGTAGTCACGGGCCGGGAAGGCCGCCACGAGGGCGGCGACCGTCTCCTGCTCCGTGTCGGCGACGACGTCGATCACCGTGTCGCCGGACTGCCAGACCACGTGCCACGGCTCCTCGGACAGGACGTGCACGCGACGGCCGTCGACGTCCCAGGTGTCCCCGCCCGCGAGCGCGGCGGTGTCCAGGAGCCCGGACTGCTCCCGCACCACGGCCTCGCCGCCCGGCGCCTCGAGGTCGATCTCGACGACGCCCCGCGCGGCGTCGTCCCGCACGTCGACCACGCTGAAGCCCTCGGGAAGGGGCGTCGGGCACGTCCAGCCCTGTGCGTCGAGCGCCGCGAGCGCGGCCGCGCCGTCGCCGACCGCGGCGTCCTCGTGGTCCGCGTTCTGGTCCGCCGTCCGCACCCCGCCCACGACGAGCGCACCCGTGGCGCGGGGAGCGGCCTGCGCCAGCACGCTGAGCGGGTCGCTGCGGTGCAGGTCCGGCGTGACGAGCGGGCTCTCGCCCAGGGCGAAGAGGCCGACGGCCGCGACCCCCACGCCACCGACGACGAACCCGACGACGCGGCGACGCACGGCCCCCCGGCGCACCTCGCCGCTCCACGCCCCGCGCGGGAGGGGCACCGGCTGCGCCCAGGGGTCGCTCGCGGCAGGCGCCGAGCGGAGCGGGTCGCCGTCCGTCGGGGGGATCTGCGCCGACAGCGCGAGGAGACGGGCCGCGAGGTCGGGAGCGGGCTCGACCGGACCGGCGGAGCTCAGCGCCCGGCGCGCGGCGCGCGCCGCCGACAGCTCGGCCGCGCACCGCGGGCAGCACGCGACGTGCTCCAGGGCGCGCTCCGCCTCGGCGGGCGTGAGCTGCCCGTCGACGAGCGCGGAGAGCCGGGAGCCGAGGTGCGTCACGCCACCCCCCGGGCGGCCACGGGCGTCGGGACGTCGTCCGACGCGGGGCGGTCCGCGGGGTCGCGGTGCGGGAGGGCGGCGCGGAGCTGGGACCGCGCCCGGTGGATGCGCGAGCGGACCGTGCCGAGCTTGATCCCCAGCGTCACGGCGATCTCCTCGTACGACAGCCCCTCGATGTCGCACAGCACGACGGCCGCCCGGTACTCGGGCGAGAGGGCGTCGAGCGCGCGCTGGACGTCGTGGTCGAGGTTCGCGTGCTCGAAGCCGCGCTCCGGCTGGGCCTCGGCCCGGGCGGGGTACTGCCCGTCGTCGTCGCCCATCGCCTCCATGCGGATGCGCTGCTTGCGACGCACCTGGTCGAGGAAGAGGTTCGTCGTGATGCGGTGCAGCCATCCCTCGAACGTGCCCGGCGTGTAGCTCGACAGCGAGCGGAACACCCGGACGAACGTCTCCTGCGTCAGGTCCTCGGCGTCCTGCCGGTTGCCCGTGAGGCGGTACGCGAGCCGGTAGACGCGCGCGGAGTGCTCGCGGACGATCTCGTCCCACGACGGCGGCACCCACGCGCCACCGTCCTGCGTCACGTGCGTGCTGGTTCCCGGTCGTACGTCGTCCACGTCGTCCATCGTCCCAGAAGAACGTGCACCACCCGTCGCGTGTTCCCCCTCTCGCGCGGGACGTGCGCGCGACGTCCACGGGCCGTGCACATCCGTCCGGCGCGGGAGCGGGCCGGTGTGGGAGGGGACGGGTACGATCCGAGACAGCGCCCGCCCCGGTGGCCCGGTCCCGGGCCCCGCGCGGACGACGGACCACCAGGAGGCACCGATCACCAGCGACGTCGGCACCCATCGCAGCGCCAAGGCGGCCAGCTGGGTGTACAGCGAGGAGTTCGTCCCCGAGGACGAGGTCCTCCTGCGTGCGCGAGACCGCGCCGCGGAGCTCGGGTGCCCGACGGTGCTCCCCGGCGTGGGGGCGGTGCTGCAGGTGCTCGCGGCCTCGCTCGCGGCCCGTGCGGTCGTCGAGATCGGCACCGGCACCGGCGTGGCGTCCCTGTGGCTCCTGCGGGGGATGCCGGCCGACGGCGTGCTCACGACGATCGACGTCGAGGTGGAGCACCAGCGCGCCGCGAAGGAGGCCTTCGCCGAGGAGGGCGTGCCCGCCGCCCGGACGCGCACGATCCCGGGCCGCGCGAGCGAGGTCCTGCCGCGGCTCACGGACGGCGCCTACGACCTCGTGCTCGTGGGGGCGGACAAGCACAGCTACCCCGAGTACGTCGAGCAGGGCCTGCGCCTGCTGCGCCCCGGCGGCGTGCTCGCGGTCGACGGCGCCCTCTCGCACGACCGCGTCGCCGACCCCGCCCGGCGTGACGAGGTGACGACCATCGTCCGGGAGGTCGGTCGCTCGCTCCGCTCGGACGACCGCGTCCTGCCCGCGCTGCTCCCCAGCGGCGACGGCCTCCTGCTCGCCGTCCGGCGCTGACGGGACGCGCGGCCCGCGTCAGAGCCGGTCGAGCGCCTCGAGCAGGAGCCGCGCGCCGTACCCCGTCGCCCCGGCGACCACCTCGTGCCGGTCGGCCGTCGCGCGCGCCGGGCCGGCGACGTCCAGGTGCGCCCAGGGAACGTCGCCGACGAACTCGCGCAGGAACAGCGCGGCCGTGATCGACCCGGCGCCCGGGCTCTCGACGGGGACGTGGCGCAGGTCGGCGACGTCGGAGCGCAGCGCGCCCGCGTAGTCCTCGACGAGCGGCATGCGCCACACCCGCTCGCCGGTGGAGAGCGCGGCGTCCTCCAGGGCGTCGGCGACG
>JAQSXO010000384.1 GCA_029256625.1 Cellulosimicrobium sp.
CAGGGCTACCTCGAGCACGGGGTCCAGGGTCCGCTCGCGGGGACGTTCACCGCGATGGCAGGCCCGGTCACCGACTGGCTCTTCATGCTCGGGCTGCTCGGCGTGGGGCTCGCGCTCCTGCTCGGGATCGGCCTGCGCGTGGCCGCGGTGAGCGGCGCGCTGCTCTTCGGGATGCTCTGGCTCTCGCAGTGGCCGTTCACGGCCGGGTCGAACAACCCGGTCGTCGACCAGCACGTCCTCGTGGTGCTGCTCCTCGTCGTCCTCGCGACGACGCTCGCGGGCGACACCTGGGGACTCGGACGTCGCTGGGCCGCGCTGCCCCTCGTTCGCCGGGCGCCCTGGCTGCGCTGACCCCGGGACGCCGGGCCCGGAACCGCGCGAGGTCGCGACGGCGCGACCTCGCGCGCCCTGGTCGCGGCAGGCACGTCGGCACCGCCCCGTCAGGCCCCGGCGGTGTGCGCGCCCTCGAGCTCGTCGGCGTGACGGATGTGCCGCGTGACCCACGGCGCGAGCGCGAACAGCGCGAGCGCGAACACGAGGGTCACGGCACCGATGCTGCCGAAGTACGCCGTGTCCGACGCTCCCTCCGTGACCTGCACGACCTGCGCCGTGATGGCCTGCCCGGCCGCGGGCGCGAGGAACCACAGGGCCATCGCCTGGGAGCGGAACGCCTTGGGCGCGAGCAGCGTCGTCGCGGCGAGGCCGACGGGCGACAGGCACAGCTCACCGAGCGTCTGGATCACGTAGACGAGCACGAGCACCCACGACGGCGCCTTGCCGTCGCCGACGACCGCGGACGCGACCGCGAGGAAGAGGAACGACACCGACGCGAGCGTGAGGCCGATCGCGAACTTGTTGGCCGTCGTCGGGCGGTCGCCGGTCTTGATCCAGATCCACGCGAACACCGGCGCGAGGACGATGATCGACAGCGGGTTGACCGACTGGAAGAACTCGGGGCTGATGCCGACCCCGAAGAACGTGAGGTCGGTCCGGTTCTTCGCGAACGCGGAGAGCGTCGTCGCGGCCTGCTCGAAGATCATCCAGAAGAGCATCGCCGCGACGAACAGCGGGATGTACGCGATGACGCGGGGCCGCTCGGCGTCGGTCACGCGCGGCGAGCGGTACATGACGACGAAGTACGCGATCGGCGCGAGGAACGCCAGGTAGGACATCGTGTCGATGAACGTCGAGATGTCGAATCCGCCGGCCACCAGGACCGCGATCAGCCCGACGAGCACGACGCCCGCGGCGATGAGCAGGAAGATGCGCGCGATCTTCGCCCGCTCCTCGGGCCGCACCGGGTTGGGCACGTGCGCGCCGGCCTCGCCCAGGTAGCGGCGGCCGGCGACGAAGAACACGAGCGCGACGGCCATGCCGACCGCCGCGACGGCGAAGCCGGCGTGGTAGCCGCCCCAGGCGCGCGCCGCCCCGACGAGGAACGGCGCGATGAACGACCCGAGGTTGATCCCCATGTAGAAGATGGAGAAGCCCGAGTCGCGGCGCGGGTCGTCGCGCGCGTAGAGCTCGCCGACCATCGAGGACACGTTGGGCTTGAGCAGGCCGGTCCCGAGCGCGACCATCGCGATGCCGGCCATCGAGAAGCCCGTGCCGGGGACCGTGAGGCTCACGTGCCCGGCCGCGATGATGATCCCGCCGTACAGGACCGAGCGCCGCGAGCCGATCACGCGGTCCGCGAGCCAGCCACCGACGACCGAGAGCAGGTAGACGCTCGTGCCGTAGATCGAGACGAGCGCGAGCCCGGTCGTCTCGTCGATGCCGAGACCGCCGTTCGCCACGGTGTCCGTGAGGTAGAACAGCAGGATCGCGCGCATCCCGTAGTAGCTGAACCGCTCCCACAGCTCCGTGGTGAAGAGCGTCAGCAGACCGCGCGGGTGCCCGAAGAACGCGTGGTCCCCCTCGATCGCCCCGGCCGCCGGCCCTTCGGCCGCCCCGACACCCGCCGCGGTGCCCGTCCCGAACGGCGGCGCACCCGGGTCGGGCTCGGTGCGCGCCTCGCGCCCGAGCGCGCGGCGCCGGGCGTCGTCCTGCCCCTTCGGGTCGTCACCGTCCATCTTGCGATGCTCCCACCGGCGTCGCCGACCGGCGACCGTTAGCGTGGCCGGATGCCGACGCTCTGGTGGTGCCGCCGCGACCTGCGCCTCGCCGACAACCCGGCCCTCGTGGCGGCCCTCGAGACCGCCCGGGAGGCCGGCGACGACGTCGTCGCGCTCTACGTGCTCGACCCGCGCCTCTGGGGCGCCGCGGGCGACGCGCGACGGTCGTACCTCGCGCGCAGCCTCGCCGCGCTCGACGCCGCGACCGGCGGTCGGGTCGTCGTGCGGCACGGTGACCCGCGCGCGGTCGTGCCCGCGCTCGCGCGCGAGGTGGGCGCCGAGGAGGTGCACGTCGCGGGGTCGTACGAGCCGTACGGCGTCGCGCGGGACGAGGCGGTCGCCCAGGCGCTGACCGACGGCGGTGCGCGCCTCGTGCGCACCGGCTCGCCCTACGCCGTCGCACCCGGGCGCGTGCTCACGCGGACCGGGACCCCGTTCCAGGTCTTCACGCCGTTCCGCGAGGCGTGGATCGCGCACGGGTGGCGCGACCCGGTGCCGCGCCCGCGCGACGTGCCGTGGGCGTCGATGCGGTCCGAGGGCCTCCCGGACGACCCGGGGACGGACGCGCACCTGCCCGCCGCGGGCGAGGCGGCCGCACGCCGCCGGTGGCGGGACTTCCTGGAAGACCACCTCGCGGGCTACGCGACCGAGCGCGACCGCCCCGACCGGCCGGCGACGTCGGGCATGTCGATCCCGCTCAAGTGGGGCGAGCTCCACCCGCGGACCCTGCTCGCCGACGTGCGGAGCGCCCTGCACGACGGGCTCACGCCGTCCGACGACGCGCTCGCCTACCGCTCCGAGCTCGCGTGGCGCGAGTTCCACGCGGACGTCCTGTTCCACCACCCGGGGGCCGCGCGGCGGTCGCTGCGCACGGTCGTGCCCGACGACGCGTGGGCGACCGGGGCGGACGAGGACCGGTTCCTGGCGGCCTGGGCGGCCGGGCGCACGGGCTACCCGCTCGTCGACGCGGGGATGCGCCAGCTCCTCGGCGAGGGGTGGATGCACAACCGTGTGCGGATGGTCGTCGCGTCGTTCCTCGTGAAGGACCTGCACGTGCGGTGGCAGCGCGGCGCGGCGTACTTCATGGCGCACCTCGCGGACGGCGACGTCTCGCAGAACCAGCTCAACTGGCAGTGGGTGGCAGGGACGGGCCGGGACGCCGCTCCGTACTTCCGCATCTTCAACCCCGTCACCCAGGGCAAGAAGTTCGACCCGGACGGCGCCTACGTGCGCCGCTGGGTGCCGGAGCTGCGGGGCGTCGAGGGCCGTGCGGTCCACGAGCCGTGGAAGCTGCGCGAGCAGCCTGTCGGGTACCCCGAGCGGATCGTCGACCACGCCGTCGAGCGAGCGGTCTCGCTGGACGACTTCGAGCGCGCACGAGGTCGCTGAGACTTTCTCAACCTGAGGGTTGACGACGACACGACACCGGCGTAACGTCCTAGTCAACCGAACAGTTGACGAACGGGCGCCGTCCGCGGCGCTCGACGAGGAGGTCCCGTGACGGTCGACCCGCTCTCCCGCGTGTTCTCGGCGCTGGCCGACCCCACGCGCCGCGACATGGTGGCCCGGCTCGCGTCGGGCGACGCCAGCGTGGGCGAGCTCGCCCGGCCGTACGACATGTCCGTCCAGGCGGTGTCCAAGCACCTG
>JAQSXO010000385.1 GCA_029256625.1 Cellulosimicrobium sp.
GCGGGGATCGCGATCGCCGCCGCGATGAGCACCGAGACGAACGTGAACGCGAGGTGGGTCCAGATCGCCTCCGGGAGGGGGAGCGCGCCCGTGAGCCGGTCGGGGGAGAAGATCCAGGCGATCGCGTCGGAGAACAGGTTCATGCGCGCACCTTCCGGGACCAGGGCATGACCGCTCGCCCGGCGAGCACGAGCAGCAGGTCGACGAGCAGGGCGATGACGACGACCGCGACGACGCCCGAGAGGATCTCGGCGACGATCTGCCGCTGGTAGCCGTTGGTGAAGAGGTAGCCGAGGTTGTCGATCCCGATGAGGATGCCGACCGTCGCGAGCGAGATGGTCGACACCGCGGTGACGCGCAGCCCGGCGAGCACGACCGGTCCGGCGAGCGGGAGGTCGACCTGCCAGAAGCGCCGCCACGGCCCGTAGCCGACCGCGAGGGCAGCCTGCCGGACCGTCGGGTCGACCGAGGCGAGGGCGTCGGCGACGAACCGGGTCATGATCGCCACGGCGTAGATCGTCAGCGCGACGACCAGGTTCAGCTCGGACAGGAAGCTGATGCCGAGGAGCGGCGGGAGCAGCGCGAAGAGCGCGAGCGACGGGATCGTGTAGAGCAGGCCGACGAGCGTCAGGACGAGTCCCCGCGTGAGGCGGAACCGGAACGCGAGCCAGCCCAGCGGGATCGAGACGAGGAACCCGAGCACGATCGGCACCACGCACTGGCTGAGGTGCTCGACCGTGAGGCGGCCGATGAGGTCGAGGTTGTCCAGGACCCAGGTCATGCGCCGCCCTCGACGTGGTCGTCGACCAGGACGCCCTGCGTGCGTCCGGTGCCGTCCACGAGCACGGTCCCGTGGTCCGTGCGCTTCGTGCGCAGCGCCCGCGTGCCACGCTGCGCCCCGATGAAGCTCGCGACGAAGTCGCTCGCGGGGTTCTCCAGGATCTCGCTCGGGGACCCGATCTGCGCGACCTGCGCCCCCTTCTCCAGGATCACGACCTGGTCCCCGAGCAGGAACGCCTCGTCGATGTCGTGCGTGACGAAGACGACCGTCTTCTCCAGCTCACTCTGCAGCCGGATCGTCTCGGTCTGGAGCTCGGCACGCACGATCGGGTCGACGGCGCCGAACGGCTCGTCCATGAGCAGGATGTTCGGGTCCGCGGCGAGCGCGCGCGCGACCCCGACGCGCTGCTGCTGGCCCCCCGAGAGCTGGCTCGGGTAGCGGTCCGCGAGCGCCCGGTCGAGGCCGACGGTGTCGAGCAGCTCGAGGGCGCGCTCCCGCGCCCGTCGCCGTGGCGCGCCCTCGAGGCGCAGGACCGTCGTCACGTTGTCGACGACCTTGTAGTGGGGCAGCAGGCCGCCGTTCTGCAGGACGTAGCCGATGCTGCGGCGCAGCTTCACGGGGTCCCGGTCGAGGATGGAGGTGCCGTCGATCTCGATCGTGCCCGACGTGGGCTCCACCATGCGGTTGATCATGCGCAGGAGCGTCGTCTTGCCGCTCCCGGACGACCCGACGAGCACGGTCGTGCGGTGGGGCGGGATCACCAGGTCGAAGTCCGCGACCGCCGCCGTGCCGTCCGGGTACGTCTTGGTGACCGATCGGAACTCGATCATGGGGCGCTGCCTCCCGACAGTCGGTGTACGGCCTCCCACCCAACCACGACCGCGGGGCGGCCAGCGAGCGCAGTGCCACGCGTCGTACCGACGGTACGACGGACCACCGACACGTCGCACTCGCACCGGTACGTCGGCTTCGCGCCGTCGCGGGCGTCGGGCGGTGCGCGGCATTCTCCCGTGACGTGCGTCACGCCGGGGCCTATCGTGGCGCTGTGCCGCACCTCGACTCCCTGCTCGCCTTCTCCCTCGCCTCGCTCGTCCTCGTGGTGGTCCCCGGGCCGAGCGTGCTCTTCGTCGTCGGCCGCTCGCTCACGCTCGGGCACCGGGGCGGGGTGCTGAGCGTCCTCGGCAACGAGCTCGGCGCCCTGACGCTGGTCGCGGCCGTGGCGCTCGGTGTCGGCACGATCGTCGCGACGTCGGTCGCCGTCTTCACGGTCGTCAAGCTCGTCGGCGCGGCCTACCTCGTGTACCTCGGCGTCCAGGCCATCCGGCACCGTCGGGAGGGTGCGGTCGACGTCGCGGTCGCGCCCGTGCGCGAGCCGTGGTGGCGCGTCGTGCGCCAGGGCTACGTCGTCGGGGTGACGAACCCGAAGACCATCGTGTTCTTCGTCGCGGTCCTGCCCCAGTTCACGGACTTCCACGCCGGGCGCGTGCCGGCCCAGATGATGGTGCTCGGGCTGGTCTTCACGGTGATCGCGTTCGTCTGCGACAGCGCGTGGGCGCTCGCGGCCGGAGCGGCACGGTCGTGGTTCGCCTCCTCGCCCCGGCGGCTGAGCGCGGTCCGGGCGACGGGCGGCGGCATGATGATCGGCCTGGGCGGCGTCCTCGCCGTCGCGTCCCACCGCTCCGCCTGACGCGACGGCGCGAACCCGGGGACGCGGCGAGGGCCGGCCTCCGTGTCGGAGACCGGCCCTCGCCGTATGGGGTGAGTAACGGGACTTGAACCCGCGACCCCCTGGACCACAACCAGGTGCTCTACCAGCTGAGCTATACCCACCATGACCGGGGCGTGAAGCACCGGCCGTCGAAAAGTGTACCTGGTCCGGAAGGGGCTCCCGGACCGCTTTTCGACGTCAGGACTCGGCGGCCCCTGTGACGGTGGCCACGGAGGTCTCGGTGTCGCCGTCCGCGGGTCGGGTCCGGCCGCGCGCGACGCTCGTCGCCACGACCTGCTCGGCGACCTTGCGGGCCGTGGCGGAGTCGGGGCCGGGCTGAGGGACGAACACGGCGGCCCGGTAGTAGCGCAGCTCGTCGATGCTCTCCAGGATGTCCGCGAGCGCGCGGTGCCCCCCGTGCTTCTCGGGGGACGAGAAGTAGGCCCGCGGGTACCAGCGGCGCGAGAGCTCCTTGACGGACGACACGTCGATGATCCGGTAGTGCAGGTGGCTCATGAGCGCGGGCATGTCGCGGTCGAGGAAGCCCTTGTCGGTGCCGACGGAGTTTCCGGCAAGCGGGGCCTTGCCCGGCTCGGGGACCCAGGTGCGGACGTAGTCGAGGACGCGCTGCTCCGCCTCGGCGAGCGTCAGGCCCTCGTCGAGCTCGTCGAGCAGCCCGGAGGTCGTGTGCATCTGACGGACGAAGTCGCCCATCTGCGCGAGCGCCTCGGCCGGGGGCCGGACGAGGACGTCGACCCCGTCACCGAGCACGTTGAGCTCGGAGTCGGTGACCACGGCGGCGACCTCGACGAGGGCGTCGGCGCCCAGGTCGAGCCCGGTCATCTCGCAGTCGATCCAGACGATGCGTTCGTTCGCGTTCACAGGGCTCACGGCCCACAGCCTAGCCGCGGTGCGCACGACGAAGGCCCCGGCTGTCCGGTCCACGGGGGTCCGGACGGTCGGGGCCTTCGACGAGGTGCGCCGCCGCCTGACGGGGAGGGTCCCCGGCCCGGCGAACGGTCGGTGCGCGTCATGCGGTGCGACGCGGCAGGCGGGCCTGCCGGGTGTGCACCGGGACGCGGGTCGTGGTGCGGCGCAGCTGCGACCGGCGCAGGGTCTGCTCCTGCAGCTGCTCGCGACGGCTGAGGGCCGCCACGTCGTACGTGATCAAGGGATGCATGTTCTGCTCTCGTGACGCTGGGTTCGTGGGTCTGGCCGGACCCTCCACCGCCCGGTACGGACCGGACGGACGTCACCGCGGTGTGG
>JAQSXO010000014.1 GCA_029256625.1 Cellulosimicrobium sp.
GCTCCGGGTCGTCCGGGTCGCCGTACTCCGCGGCCCACGACGCCCCGGCGAGGAGCTTCGTGTACCGGCGCATGTCGAGCAGCGGGACGCCGACGATCACGGCGCCGAAGAGCTCGGGGTACTGCGTGAGCATGTTGCCCGCGAGCAGGCCGCCGTTGGAGCGACCCTCCATCCCGAGGTGCTCGTGGGTCGTGATCCCGCGCGCCACGAGGTCGCGCGCGACGGCGGCGAAGTCCTCGTAGGCGCGGTGGCGGTTCGCCTTGAGCGCGGCCTGGTGCCACGCGGGCCCGTACTCGCCGCCGCCGCGGATGTTCGCGACGACGTAGACGCCGCCGCGCGAGAGCCAGGCGCGGCCCAGCGCGCCGGAGTAGGCGGGGGTCAGCGAGATCTCGAAGCCGCCGTACCCGTACAGCAGCGTCGGCGCGGTCCCGGTGCCGCCGTCACCCGCGCCCGCGACGAGGTCCGCCCGGCCCACGACGAAGTACGGCACGCGCGTGCCGTCGTCGGACGTGGCGAAGTGCTGGGCGACGGTCATGCCGTCGGCGTCGAAGAACGCGGGGTTGGACTTGACGACCTCGGGCGTCCCGGCGTCGCCGGGGCGCTCCCCGAGAGAGAGGAGCGAGAGCGTCGTGGGCGTGAGGTAGTCGGTCGTGACGAGCCAGAGGTCGTCCGTGTCGACGGGGTCGACCGCCCCGACCGCGACCGTGCCGAGCTCCGGCAGGCCGGGGATCTCGGAGCGCACCCACGGCGCGTCCGCGGCCTCGGACCCCGCGGCACGCCCGGGAGCGGAGGCGTCCGGCGGCGTGAGCACGTGCAGGCGGTTCTTCACGTCGTCGAGCACGTTGACCACGAGGTGGTGGCGCGTCCACGTCGCGCCGGCGAGCGACGTCGTCGCCGTAGGCTCGAAGAGCACGGTGAAGCCGCGGTCGCCCGCGAGGAAGTCCTCGAACCGCGCGACGAGCAGCGAGCCCGCGCGGTACGTCGCGCCGCCGACCGTCCAGTCGTCGCGCAGCTCGACGAGCATCCACTCGCGCCGCACGCCGACCTCGGCCGAGTCGGGCACGTCGATCTTCGTCAGGCGCTGCTCGGGCGTGCCGGTGCGCTCGGCGAGGTAGAGCTCGTCGGAGTAGAACGCCTTGGAGCGGTGCACGAAGTCGCGCTCGAACCCGGGCGTGTGGGAGCGCCAGGCGGAGATGTACATGTCCTCGTCGGTGCCCTCGTAGACGGTCACGGCGTCGTCGAGCGGGGTGCCGCGCGTCCAGCGCTTGACCACGCGCGGGTACCCGGACGGCGTGAGCGTGCCCTCGCCGAAGTCGGTGAAGACGTAGACGGTGTCGGCGTCGACCCATCCGAGCGAGCCCTTGGCCTCGGCGCGGAAGAAGCCGCCGTCCTCGGGGGCGACGAACCGCTTCTCGACGAGGTCGAATTCGCGCGTGACGTCGGCGTCGGAGCCGCCGGGGGAGAGCTCGACGAGCGCGTGGCGCCACGGCTCGCCCGCGGCGAGCTGCTCGGGCGTCGGGCGCAGGACGCTCGCGCCGTGCCAGACCCACGACTCTCCCTCGGACGCGGCGAGCGCGTCGAGGTCGAGCACGGTCTCCCACTCGGGCTCGTCCGTGCGGTAGGAGTCGAGCGTCGTGCGGCGCCACAGCCCGCGCTCGTGCTGCGCGTCGCGCCAGAAGTTGTAGTACCGGTCCCCGATCTTGGAGACCTCGGGGATCTTGGCGTCGGAGTCGAGCACCTCGCGGATCGCGCGCTCCGTCGTGGCGAACTCGTCCGCCACCTCGAGCGTGTCGGCGACCTCGGCGTTGCGGGCCCGGACCCAGGCGAGGGCCTCGTCGCCCTCGACGGCCTCGAGCCAGAGGTACGGGTCGTGGGGCGCGCCGTCGTCCGGGAGCGCGGTCTCGGCGGGGTTCTGGGGCGCGGGCGCAGGGCTCGTCGTCTGCTCGGCGGTCATGGTCCCCCACCCTACGGCGGCGCAGGCGGTGGTGCGGAGGTCACCGGGTGACCGGGACCTTGGGCCCCGAACACTCGCTGGACCTTGTGGGACCGCATGCCTTGTGAAAACATTCACAAGTAGAGAGACCGCTGAAGGAGCCGGGGCAATCCGGCCCCGGCAGCACCCGCGGCCCGACGCCCGGCCCCGGCCGGGCACCGGAGGGGACGCATGAGCGCGAAGAGCGCCGGCACGAAGGTCGAGAACCGCACCGAGGACACCCGCACGACGCAGGAGATCGACGTCCTCGTCGAGCGAGCCCGCAAGGCGCTCGACCAGTACATGAGCCTCACGCAGGAGGACGTCGACCGGATCGTCCTCAAGGCGTCCGTCGCGGGCCTGCACCAGCACGGCCACCTCGCCCAGATGGCCGTCGCCGAGACCGGGCGCGGCGTCTTCGAGGACAAGGCGACCAAGAACATCTTCGCGTGCGAGCACGTGCCCAACTCCATGGCGAACCTCAAGACGGTCGGCATCATCGGCCGCGACGAGCTCACGGGCGTCGTCGAGATCGCCGAGCCCGTCGGCGTGGTGTGCGCCGTGACGCCGGTGACCAACCCGACGTCGACCACGATCTTCAAGTCGCTCATCGCGCTCAAGACGCGCAACCCCGTCGTGTTCGCGTTCCACCCGAGCGCGCAGCGCTCGTCGGTCGAGGCGGCCCGCATCGTGCGCGACGCCGCGGTGGCGGCCGGCGCGCCCGACGACTGCATCCAGTGGGTCGAGCACCCGTCGATCGAGGCGACCAACACGCTCATGCACCACCCGGGCGTCGCGCTCATCCTCGCGACGGGCGGCAACGGCATGGTCCGGGCGGCGTACTCGGCCGGGAAGCCCGCGCTCGGCGTCGGCGCGGGCAACGTGCCCGCCTACGTCGAGAAGAGCGCCGACCTCGGCCGCGCGATCAACGACGTCGTCATGTCGAAGGCGTTCGACAACGGCATGGTGTGCGCGTCGGAGCAGGCGCTCATCCTCGACGACGTGATCTACGACGACGCGATGCGCGAGCTGGCCCGCCTGCACGCCTACCGCGCGACCCCCGCCGAGAAGGCGATGCTCGAGCGTCTGATCTTCGGCGTCGAGGCGAGCGGCGCGAACTGCGCCGGCGCGAAGCTCAACCCGAAGGTCGTCGGCAAGTCGCCCGTGTGGATCGCGCGCGAGGCCGGCTTCGAGGTCCCCGACGACACGTCGATCATCCTCGCGGAGATCGACGACGTCGGCCCGGACGAGCCGCTGAGCCGCGAGAAGCTCACGCCCGTGCTGGCGGTGCTCCGCGCGCGGGACACCGAGCACGGCGTCCGCCTCGCGGAGCGCATGGTCGAGCTCGACGGCCTGGGCCACTCGGCCGCCATCCACACGGCGGACCAGGAGCTCGTCGAGCGGTACGGCTCGCGGGTCAAGGCCGTGCGCGTGCTGTGGAACAGCCCGACGTCGCTCGGCGGCATCGGCGACATCTACAACGCGCTGCTCCCGTCGCTCACGCTCGGGTGCGGCAGCTACGGCGCGAACTCGGTCTCGAACAACGTGTCGGCGGTCAACCTCATCAACGTCAAGCGGATCGGGCGGCGCAACAACAACATGCAGTGGTTCAAGGTGCCCGCCAAGACGTACTTCGAGCCGAACTCGATCCAGTACCTCGCGCAGATGCGCGACGTGCACCGCGTCACGATCGTCACCGACAAGGTCATGAGCCGCATCGGCGTCGTCGACCGCCTGCTCGACGTGCTGGCGCGCCGCGAGGAGAAGGTCGCGATCCAGATCATCGACACCGTGGAGCCGGAGCCGAGCGTCGGCACGGTCAACCGCGGCGCCGAGTCGATGCGTGACTTCGAGCCCGACACGATCATCGCGATCGGCGGCGGCTCGCCCATGGACGCGGCGAAGGTCATGTGGCTGCGGTACGAGCACCCGGAGATCGAGTTCTCCGACATGCGCGAGAAGTTCTTCGACGTCCGCAAGCGCGCGTACAAGTTCCCGGAGCTCGGGGGCAAGGCGAAGCTCGTGTGCATCCCGACGTCGTCGGGCACGGGTGCGGAGGTGACGCCCTTCGCGGTCATCACCGACCCGGAGACGGGCTTCAAGTACCCGCTCGCGGACTACGCGCTCACCCCGACCGTCGCGATCGTCGACCCCGTGCTCACGGACACCATGCCGGCGAAGCTCGCGGCCGACTCGGGCTTCGACGCCCTCACGCACGCGACCGAGGCGTTCGTCTCCGTCTACGCGAACGACTTCACCGACGGGCTGTGCCTGCAGGCGATCAAGATGGTCTTCGAGCACATCGAGGACTCGGTCACGCAGGGTGCGGCTGCCCCCAAGGCGCGCGAGAAGATGCACAACGCGGCGACCATCGCGGGCATGGCGTTCGGCTCGGCGATGCTCGGCATCGTGCACGCGATGGCGCACACGGTGGGCTCGACGTTCCACCTCGTGCACGGGCGCACCAACGCGGTGCTCCTGCCGCACGTGATCCGGTACAACGGCCAGGTGCCCACGAAGCTCACGAGCTGGCCCAAGTACGAGCGCTACGTGGCCCCCGAGCGGTTCCAGGAGATCGCGAAGCACCTCGGCCTGCCGGCCTCCACCCCGGAGGAGGGCGTCGAGTCGTACGCGAAGGCGGTCGAGGAGCTGCGCGCCAAGGTGGGCATCGAGCCCACGTTCGCCGCGCAGGGCGTCGACGAGCGGACGTTCCTGAGCCGCCTGGACGACCTCGCGCTCCGGTCGTTCGAGGACCAGTGCGCACCCGCGAACCCGCGGATGCCGGTCCTGGAGGACATGCGCGACATCCTCGTCGCGGCCTACCGCGGCAGCAGCCGCGAGGTCGTGCGCGCCGAGCGTCTCGCGGCCCACGAGGCCGCGAGCGCCGAGGACGGGCAGGCGGCGACCCCGCCTGCCGAGACCGTGGCGGCCGGCTGACCCTTCCTGGCCCCACGAAACCCGGAGCCCGACGGCGCGAGTCCCCTTCCGCCGTCGGGCTCCGTGCGTCCCCGTACATCCCCCGTTGCGTCCCCTGTGCGTCCCCGAGACGTCAGTCGCGCGTCCCCGGGCGCACGAGCCCGGCCTCGTAGGCGAGGATCACGAGCTGCACGCGGTTGGTCAGCCCGACCTTGGTGAGCAGCGAGCGCACGTGGCTCTTCACGGTCGCCTCGGTGAGGTGCAGCTCCGCTCCGATCTCGCGGTTCGACAGCCCGCGCGCGACGGCGAGCAGCACCTCGCGCTCGCGGGGCGTCGCGGCGTCCAGCCCGGTCGCGGTCGCGCCGGTCGCGGCGGCGTCGGGCCCGAGCGGGGCGTGCCGCGCGAGCTCGACGTACGTCGAGATGATGCGCCCGGTGACGGCCGGGTCGAGCAGCGAGTCGCCGGCGCGGACGCGGTGCACGGCATCCACGAGGGTCTGCGGGTCCGCGTCCTTGAGCAGGAAGCCGGCCGCCCCGGCGCGCAGCGCGCCGTACACGTACTCGTCGTCGTCGAACGTCGTGAGCACGAGGGTGCGGACCTCGGCGAGGTCCGGGTCGGCGACGAGGCGCGCGGTCGCCTCGATGCCGTCGAGGCGCGGCATGCGTACGTCCATGAGCACGACGTCGGGGCGCAGCGCGCGCGCCATCGTCACCGCGGTCTCGCCGTCCCCGGCCTCGCCGACCACCGTGACGTCCGGCTCGTTGTCGAGGATCATCCGCAGGCCGAGCCGGATCGTCGACTGGTCGTCCACGACCACGACGCGTACCGGTGCGAGCGGGGCGTCGTCCCCGGTCGTGGCAGGCTGCGTCGCGCTCACACCGCCTCCCGGGGGATGCGCGCCTCGACGGTCCAGCCGCCGCGCCCGTCCGGCCCGGCGGACAGCTCGCCCCCGGCGGCGAGCGCGCGCTCGCGCATCGAGGTCAGCCCGTGCCCCTGGCGCCCCTCGGTGCTCGGCAGGGGAGGGCCCGGGTCGTGGACGCGCAGGCGCAGGTCGGGGGCGTCGTCGGTCAGCGTCACGGTGACGTCGCGGGCGAGCGAGTGGAGCAGCACGTTGGTCAGGGCCTCCTGGGCGATCCGGACGACGGCGAGACCGGTCTCGGCGCTCGTCGTCGGCCAGGGGCGGGGGAGCGTGAGGTCGACGTCGCGGCCCGCGTCGCGCAGTCGGCGCGCGGCGGCGCGGAGCTCGTCCGGGGCGCGGGTGCCGTCGGGCGTCGGGGCGAGGGCCGCCGTCCCGCCGTCGGCCTCCGTGCCGCGGCGCAGCACCTGCACGACCGAGCGCATCGCGGTGAGCGCCTGCTTGCCCTCGTCGCCGATCCAGCGCACGGCCTCGGCGGGAGCCTCGGGCTGGTTCGCCGCGACGCGGTCCGCGGCCTGCGCCCGCACGACGATCGCGGACATGTGGTGCGCGACGACGTCGTGCAGCTCGCGCGCGATGCGCGTGCGCTCGGCGAGCACGGCGCGCTCGGCGAGCTCCGCCTGGAGCGCCTGGAGCTCGGCGTTGCGCTCGCGCAGCCGCTCGGACGTCAGCGCGAGACGGCGGAAGAAGTATCCCGCCGCGACCGCGCCCAGGACGAGGGCGAGGGCGAGGAGCACGTCCGACGGCGACCGCCCGAGCGCGATCCACAGCGGGGAGAACGGGCGCGGAGGGAACGTCAGGTGCGGACGCTCCCAGAGCTGCATCGCGAAGGCGGACAGACCGCCGGCGAGTCCCGCGAGCGCCCACGGCACCGCGCCCGAGCGGGTCGCGGCAAAACCTGCGACCACGAGCGGCAGGAGCTCGAACGGCGTCTGCATGGTCCACGGCAGGGCGAGGGGGTAGAGCATGGCCGTCGCCCAGAAGAGCGGGCCCGGCGCGACGCGGCGCAGGGCGAGGGTCAGGACGATCCACAGCCCGGCCACGCGGTACGACTCGGGGTTGCGGGGGTACCAGTAGTCGCCGCTCTCCATCACCGTGATGACGGCGAACCACACGAGTCCCGCGGCGAGCGCGGTCGTGAGGTCCTGCGCCCACACGGGCAGACGGGTGAGCTGGGGCACCCGACCACGGTAGCCGGGGCCCGGTCCGCGCGGCACCGCCCGGGGTGGGAGGGCACGTCACGGGCACTCCGCCCTGGGGCGGAGCGGCGTCGGGCCGGGGACCGACCCCAGGGCGCGCCCGTGCGCCGGACGGCGGGGCCGAGGAGTCGCCGTCGGGCCGATGTGACGACGGGTCGCGGCGGGCGAGCCTCGGAGCATGACCACGACACCCCTGCGCCCTGCTCGTCCCGCCCGCCACGTCCCGGGTCCTTCCGGTCCCCGGCGCGTCGCCCGCGCCGTGACCGGCGTCCTCGTCGTCGGAGCGCTCGGCGCGGTGGGGGCGTTCACGTACGTCACCGTGACGACGCGCGGCGGCGTCGCCGTGGCCGACCCGTCGCCCACGCTGCGCCCGCAGACCGCGACGGGCCTCGACCCGGAGCTCGAGCGGCGCTTCGACGCGGCGCGGGCGGCGGCGGACGCCGACGGCGTCGAGCTCACCCTCACGTCCGGGTGGCGCACCGCGGCCGAGCAGCAGGACCTCGTCGACGCCGCGCTCGAGCGCTACGGTTCGGCGGAGGAGGCGCACCGGTGGGTGCTCCCGCCCGAGTCGTCCGAGCACGTCGCGGGGCTCGCGATCGACGTGGGGCCGACGGACGGCGCGCTGTGGCTCGAGCAGCACGGCGCGGAGTTCGGCCTGTGCCGGACGTACGCGAACGAGCTGTGGCACTTCGAGGCCGCGACCGAGCCCGGCGGCACGTGCCCGCCGATGCACGACGACGCGTCGCACGGCTGGGGGTGATCACCCGTCGGGGGGGGGTCACGACCTCTCCGTGGCGTCCTGCCGGTCGAGCCACTCGAGGATCAGGCGGCTGGTCTGCTCCGGAAGCTCCTGCTGGATCCAGTGGCCGCAGTCCAGCTCCGCGACCTCGACGCGAGGGACGAACGCCTCGAGGTCCGGCGCCCTCATGACCGTGTCCCGTGCGCCGTAGATCATCAGCGCGCGCTGGCGGACGATCGGGTCGACCCCCTTCATCAGGTCCCAGTTGCGGTCCAGGTTGCGGTACCAGTTCACGCTCGGGGTGAATCCCGACGCCTCGAACGCGTCGACGAACACCTCCAGCTCGGCGTCGCTCATCACCGGCTCGCCGCGCGGGGCCTCGGCGTGGGCGAGGCCGAGGAGCCACATGCCCGGCTCCGGCTCGGCCGCGGGCTCGTTCGTGCGGTACAGGTTGCGCAGGAACCGGCGGGCGTTCGCGTCGAACACGGCGTCCGCCACGCCCGGCTGACGGTTGAAGTGGACGAAGTACGAGTCGCTGCCGACCACCGCCTCGATGAACGCGAGGGGCGGCACCTCGCCGCGCTCCAGGTACGGCACGCTGAGCGCGACCACCTGGTGCACGCGGGTCGGGTGCAGCATCGCAGCGCTCCACACCACGTTCGCGCCCCAGTCGTGGCCCACGAACGTGGCGTCCTCGTACCCGTAGTGGTCCAGGAGGCCGACGAGGTCGCCGGTCAGGTGCACGACGTCGTAGTCGGACACCTCGGCGGGGCGGGACGACCTGCCGAAGCCGCGCTGGTTGGGGGCGATGACGTGGTAGCCCGCGTCGGCGAGCGCAGCCATCTGGTGGCGCCACGAGAAGGCCAGCTCCGGCCAGCCGTGGCAGAGGACGACGGGTCTGCCGGCGTGCTCCTGCCCCGCCTCGAAGACCTCGAGCTCGATGCCGTTGACGGCGACCATAGTCGGTTCAGGAAAGTCGATGGCGTGTGACACGGGTGCTTGTCCTTCCGGTGACGTGCCGATGCGCGCGGTGCGGCGATCGATCGGCGCGACCGTAGAGACCGTCGCGGACAGGAGCTGTCCGCGGTGCGCGGGAGGCTGGCAACATGTCGACGGATCCCACCGGCCGCGCGCTCACGCTGCTCTCGCTGCTCCAGACCCACCGGTTCTGGCCGTGTGCCGAGCTCGCCCGGCGACTCGGCGTGACCGAGCGGACGGTGCGCCGCGACGTGGACCGTCTCCGAGGGCTCGGCTATCCCGTCGCCGCCGCCTCGGGCCGGTATGGGGGCTATCGCCTCGAGTCCGGAGCGCACCTGCCGCCGCTCGTGGTCGACGACGACGAGGCCGTCGCGCTCGCCGTTGGGCTCGGGTGTGCAGCGGTCGCCGCCGTCGACGGGATGGAGGAGACGTCGCTGCGGGCACTCACCAAGGTCGAGAGCCTGCTGCCGCACAGGCTGCGCCGGCGGGTGGCTGCGCTGCGCTGCAGCGTCACGCCCGTGCCGTCGCCGACCGACCAGGACCTCGTCGATCCGGGGTCGCTCAGCGTGCTCGCGGCCGCGTGCCGCGACCACGAGCTCGTGCGGTTCCCCTACCGCGCCGGCGACGGCAGCCATGCTCGACGCCTGGTCGAACCGCACCGGCTCGTCGCCGCCGACCGCCGCTGGTACCTCGTCGCGTGGGACCTCGACCGCGACCACTGGCGCACCTTCCGGCTCGACCGGCTCGCGCGTCCGCAGGCGACCGGCGGCCGCTTCGCACCCCGCGAGATCCACCGGGGTGGCGCGGCGGAGCTCGTCGCCGACGCGATCGGCGCGGTCCCTCGCGAGCGGGTCGCCACCGTCGTCCTGGACGCCGGGCTCGACGACCTCTCCGAGGTGCTCCGGTGGGTGGACCACCGGGTGGTCGAGACGGCGGCCGGGGCCGTGGTGGTCCAGGTCCGGGGCGAGGACGTCGGGCGGCTGGCTCTGACGATCGCCCGCCTGGCGCTCAGCGTTCCCGTGCGCGTGGTCGAACCCGACGACGTCGTGCGCGCCGTCGAGCGCCTCGCCGCCCACCTCCTGCCCGGAACCGGCCCCGAGCGCGACGGCCTCGCGGTGGCCGCGCGCGAACCCGAGGTCGAGGGCGGCGGATGTCGGCGGTCCGCGCGATGATGTGCGGGTGAGCGAGAGCACCCCCGCGACGTCCGCCCCGACCACCGCGACCGTGACGGACGAGGAGGTCCCCACGGCCACGTCCGCCGCCGAGCTCGACGAGGCCGCCGCGCAGCGGCGGTGGGCCGAGCTCGTCGCCCAGGTCGAGGCCGACCAGCGCGCGTACTACGAGGAGGACCAGCCCGTCTCCTCGGACGCCGAGTACGACGCCCGCATGCACGAGCTCCAGGCGCTCGAGGCCGCGCACCCCGCGCTCCAGTCGCCCGAGTCGCCCACGCAGCGCGTCGGGGGCCGGGCCGCGGCGGGCTTCGCGACGGTCCAGCACCTCGAGCCGATGCTGTCGCTCGACAACGCGTTCAGCGAGGAGGACCTCGCGGCGTGGGCGGCGCGCGTGCACCGCGACCTCGGCGTGGCCGCCGACGCCGAGGTGGACTACCTGTGCGAGGTGAAGATCGACGGCCTCGCGATCGCGCTGCTCTACGAGAAGGGCCGGCTCGTCCGGGCGGCCACGCGCGGGGACGGGCGCACGGGCGAGGACGTGTCCGCCAACGTGCGGACGATCGAGAGCATCCCGCAGCGCCTCGGCGGCGACCCGGCGACCCACCCCGACGTCATCGAGATCCGCGGCGAGGTGTTCATGGGCGTCGCGGACTTCGCGGCGCTCAACGAGAAGCTCGTCGCCGCCGGGCAGGCGCCGTACGCCAACCCGCGCAACACCGCGGCCGGGTCGCTGCGGCAGAAGGACCCCGCGGTCACGGCGAGCCGCAACCTGCGCATGTACGCGCACGGCGTCGGCGCGCTCCAGTGGGAGGCGGGCGAGCACGCGGAGCTCGCGCGGCAGTCCGACGCATACACGCTGTTCGAGCAGTGGGGCGTGCCCGTCTCGCCGCACAACCGGGTGGTGCGCGGCCTCGACGAGGTCATGGACCGCATCGCGTACTTCGGCGAGCACCGCCACGACATCGAGCACGAGCTCGACGGGATCGTCGTCAAGGTCGACGAGCTCGCCCTCCAGCGCCGGCTCGGCGCGACGAGCCGCGCGCCCCGGTGGGCCATCGCGTACAAGTACCCGCCCGAGGAGGTCAACACGCGCCTGCTCGCGATCCAGGTCGGTGTGGGCCGCACCGGTCGCGCGACCCCGTACGCCGTCATGGAGCCCGTCAAGGTCGCGGGCAGCACGGTGCGCCAGGCGACGCTGCACAACCAGGACGTGGTCCGGGCCAAGGGCGTGCGCATCGGCGACATGGTCGTGCTGCGCAAGGCCGGCGACGTCATCCCCGAGATCCTCGGCCCCGTCGCGGCGCTCGCGGACGACGGCTACCCGCGCGAGGACTTCGTCATGCCCGCCGACTGCCCGGAGTGCGGCACGCCGCTGCGTCCGATGAAGGAGGGCGACGTCGACCTGCGCTGCCCCAACGCCGAGTCGTGCCCGGCGCAGGTGCGCGGCCGCGTCGAGCACGTCGGCTCGCGCGGGGGGCTGGACGTCGAGGTGCTGGGCGAGGTCACGGCGGCGGCGCTCACGCAGCCGCTCGAGCCCGCCGAGCCGCCGCTGCGGACCGAGGCCGGGCTGTTCGACCTGAGCGTCGACCAGCTCGTGCCGATCCGGGTCGTCGTGCGCGACTCCGAGACGGGCCTGCCGCGCGAGTACGACGGCACGGGCGAGCCCGCCGAGATCACCATGCCCGACGGCTCGACCGCGACCGTCAAGTCCGTCTGGCCGTTCCGCAAGAAGCGCAAGCTCTCCAAGGCGGCGGAGCGCGAGGCCGTCGAGGCGGGGGAGCCGCTCTTCGAGGCGTCGACGAACGCGACGAAGCTCGTGGAGGAGCTCGAGCTCGCCAAGACGAAGGACCTCTGGCGCATCCTCGTGAGCCTCAACATCCGGCACGTCGGCCCGGTCGCGGCCCGCGCCCTGGCGGACTGGTTCGGCTCGCTCGACGCGATCCGCGCGGCGTCGCGCGACGAGCTGGCGGCGGTCGAGGGTGTGGGCCCGGTGATCGCGGACCAGGTCGTCGAGTGGTTCACGGTCGACTGGCACGTCGAGATCGTCGACCGCTGGCGTGCCGCGGGCGTGCGCTTCGACATCCCGGACCACCCCGGTCCCGGCGCGCGCCAGGAGCCGACCGGCCCGCTCGCGGGCCTGACGGTCGTCGTCACGGGCTCGCTCGAGGGCTTCAGCCGCGACGGCGCCAAGGAGGCCGTGATCGCCGCGGGCGGCAAGTCGTCGGGGTCGGTCTCGAAGAAGACCGACTACGTGGTCGTCGGTGCGAACGCGGGCTCGAAGGAGACGAAGGCCCGCGACCTCGGCCTGCCGATCCTCGACGAGGAGGGCTTCGTGGCGCTGCTCGCCGGTGGCCCGGACGCCGTGGCCGACCGCGTGCGCACGGGCGACGCGCCGGGCGAGGATGCGGCGGGCACGGACGGCTGAGCCGCACGACCAGGCGCCGCCGTCGGCCGGAGCGACGTGCGCAGCGAGCTGCCCTAGCCGACGAGCGGCCACCAGTGGCGCTCGACGAGGTCGCCCGGTGCTGCCCGAGGCACCCACGTGCCCGGGACCCGCACGTCGACGGTGCCGGTGCGGAAGACGACGAAGTGCGCGTGCGGGGTCGGCCAGGGATAGCCGGGACCGGAGCGCACCGTGTTGCGGACGTAGCCGACGACCGCGAGGTCGCCGGGCGCGCCGAGCACGTCACCGGCCACCCGTCGCGCCGCGCCCCACCCCGACTCGCCGGGCCCGACCCGCGTGGTCGGGAGGTCCAGCTTCCCGGTGCCGTCCCGGGGGACGCAGAACACCGTGTCGTCGCGCTCGACGAGGAGCCGGACGAGGCTCGTCGGCTCGGGGCAGGCCACGCCCTCGGTCCGCACGACGTCGGCACGCCCGCCGGGCGGCAGCCACGGCACGTCCGCGACGGTCCGGACGATCTGCTCGGACGCCGTCATCCGGCGGTCGGGCGTCCCGGCCGCCGGGCCACGACCTCGCGCAGCCGCGCGACGCCGTCGGGCGGGACGGGGAGCGACGGGCCGCGCGGGGGAGCGGTCGGCACGCCGAGGAGGGTCGCGAGCGCGTGGAACCCGCTCACCGGGCGCAGACCGGCGAGGACCTCCGCGAGGTCGCCCAGCCAGGCGACGACCTGCGCACCGGCGTCTGCCCCCGCGACCCGGGCCCGCCGGAGCGCCACGTACTCCGCGGGGACGAGCGCGGCGAGACCGGTGTGCCAGGCGTCCGCCGCCTCGGCACCGCCGACGATCGCCGCGTCGCCGCTCAGCCCGACGCTCACACCGAGCCCTTCGGTCGCCGCCCGGAGCGTCGCGACCCGGCCGGTCGGCCGCGCGGGCGTGGACGCCGGGTCCTTGACCGCCGTGACGGTCGTGGTGCGTGCGAGCCGGGCGAGCGCGTCGGGCGTGACGTCGTACGCGGTCTGCACGCTCCGGTTGTAGTAGCAGACCGGTAGGTCGACGGCGGCCGCCACGGCCTCGAAGACCGTGACCACCTCGTCCTCGTCGAGGGGGAGGTAGGAGAACGGCGCGAGGACGAGCCCGTCCGCCCCGGCGTCGCGAGCTGCCACGGCCCGAGCGACCACGTCGCGCGTGGAGCTGCCGCTCACCGCGACGTGCACCGGCACGCGCCCGGCGGGGACGGACGCAGCGTCCACGGCGGCACGCACGACGGCGTCGCGCTCCTCCGGCGCGAACGTCACCCCGGCACCCGACGACGCGAGGACGACGACGCCGTCGACCCCCGCCCGTGCCGCACCGCCCACGAGGGCGGCGAGCGCGTCGAGGTCGGGCGCGTCGGCGGGGGTGAGCGGCGTGATCGGGTAGGCGAGGAGGCCGTGGAACGAGGTCACGCGCCGAGTGTAGGGAACGCGGGGCGCAGCGGGCAGGGCGTCAGCGGCTCGCCCAGAGGATGCCGCGCTCGACGATGGTGCGGACGGGCGGGACCTCGAGGTCGGCGAGCTGGTGGCCCGCCGCGCACACGAAGATGCGGCCTGCGCCCCAGCGGCGCGTCCAGACGGCGGGGGAGACGACGGGGTCGTGCCAGGGGTCGCCGTCGCGCGGGACGATCGTCGTCGTCGCGAGGACCTCGTTGTACGAGTCGGCGAGCACCCAGTACTGCTCGGAGTGCAGCGTGATGGAGCTGATGCCCGCGACGATGGGGTGGTCCGCGTGCTCGGGGGCGATCTCGATCGTGTGGTCGATGAGGTCGTGCGCGTGGGCCGCGAACTGCCCGCCCACCATCTGCAGGTAGTCGGTCGCGAGCCGGAACGAGTCCACGATCCCGCCGTGCCAGCCGGCGAACCCGGTGCCGTTCGCGATCGCGTTGCGCAGCCCGCGCATCTCGTCCGGGAGGATCTCGCCCATCGTCCAGCACTGCACGACGAGGTCCATGCTCGCCATGAAGTCCTCGTCGGCGTACGACTCGAGCGATCCCTCGAGCGTCACGTCGTAGCCGGACGCCTCGAGGAACGGGACGAACAGCTCCGCCGCCTCCTCGGGTGCGTGCCCGGGCCAACCGCCCCGGACCACGAGCGCTCGACGGTCCCGCTCGGTCATGACTCCTCCTCGTGCCTCGTCACACTCGTCACGCCCGCGTGTCGCGGGCAGCGGCCCCCGGCGACCGCGCTCAGGCGATGAGCGCGTCGATCGCTGCGGGCGAGAGTACGTGATCCACCGCCATGGCGCTCGCACCGAGCACGCCGGCCTGGCCGCGTGCCTGCGAGGTGACGATGCGCAGGTGCTGCGTCGCGAGGGGGAGCGACCGCTGGTACACGATCTCGCGGATACCCGCGATGAGGTGCTCGCCCGCCTCGGCGACGATGCCGCCGATGACGATGAGCGAGGGGTTGAGCAGGCTCACGCAGGCCGCGAGCACGGAGCCGATGTCGCGCCCGGCCTGGCGCACGGCCTGGCTCGCGGCGAGATCGCCGCCGCGCACGAGCGCGACGACGTCGGCGCTGTTCGTGGCGTCCAGTCCCGCGGCCGCGAGCGCGGCGGCCACCGCCTGGCCGCTGGCCACCGCCTCGAGGCACCCGACGTTCCCGCAGCGGCACGGGACGTCGGCCGCGCTCGGGACGGCGACGTGGCCGATGTCGCCGGCGGCGCCCTGGGCGCCGCGGCGCAGCTCGCCGTCGGCGATGATGCCGGAGCCGATGCCGGTGGCGACCTTGACGAACAGCATGTCGGTGACGGCAGGCCAGGCGGTCCGGTGCTCGCCGAGCGCCATGATGTTCACGTCGTTGTCCACCAGGACGGACGCGTTGAACCGCTTCTGCAGGATGCCAGGGACGTCGACATCGTCCCACGCGGGCATGATCGGCGGGTTGATGGGGCGGCCGGACGAGTGCTCGACGGGGCCGGGCAAGCCGACGCCGACGCTCACGAGGTCGTCGAGGCTGCGCCCCGTCGTCGCGACGAGCTTCTCGCCCGTGTCCGCGACCCACGACAGCACGACCTCGGGGCCGTCCGCGATCGCGAGCGCGGCGTCGGTCTCCGCGAGCACGTTGGACGCGAGGTCGGTCACGGCCAGGCGAGCGTGCGTCGCGCCGAGGTCGACGGCGAGCACGATGCGTGCCTCAGGGCTGAAGGCGAAGGTCACGGGCGGTCGGCCGCCCGTCGAGCTCGCCTCTCCCGCGGGGGCGATGAGGCCCGCCGACATGAGGAGGTCGATCCGGGCGGCGATGGTCGACCGCGCCTGTCCCGTGATCGCTGCGAGGTCCGCGCGGGTGCGCGGCTGACCGTCCCGGAGCAGCTGGAACATGTCGCCGGCGCCGGTCGGGCGCGGCGCGAACTTCAGCAGTTCCTCCATGGGCACAGTGAATCACGGGGCCTCTCGTCGGTCGTCCGTACCTGCCGGACGAGTCATCGGCTTTTGCTTGACGATCGCCAAAAGGTACCCTACTGTCCCCTCCCAAGGCGACATGGACGTCGTCGGAAGGTGTGGAGGTCCGTGGACGGGCCTCTCGTCCGGGCGGACATCGCCCCTCCCCAGCTCGCGCAGACCCGATCGCAGGCCGTCTTCCGCCCGTCGTGGCTCGTCACCGCCCCGTCGTGGCGCAACCCGATACATGCTCGGCCCCGGTCCCTCGGCCGTGGGGGGAGCGTTCCCACCGGGCGTTCGAGGGGTGCTCACTTTTGCTGGTAACGAAGTTGTAACAGCGGCAAAAGACCGAGACCTTATGATTGACCGTCGTCAAAAGGTCCGCTAGGTTCACCGCATGGTCACCGCAGACCCTCCCCAGCCGCTCCTGCAGATGCAGGGCATCGTCAAGGTCTTCCCCGGGGCTCGAGCGCTCGACGGCGTCGATCTCGAGATCCTCCCGGGCGAGGTCCACTGCCTCCTCGGGCAGAACGGCGCAGGCAAGTCCACCCTCATCAAGGTGCTCGCCGGTGCCCACCAGCCCACCGAGGGCCAGATCCTCCTCGACGGCGAGCCCATCACCATCTCCGACCCCGTCGCCGCGCTGCGCCACGGCGTCGCGACCATGTACCAGGAGCTCGACGTCGTCGACGGCCTGACCGTCGCGGAGAACGTCTACCTCGGGCACGAGCTGTCGACGCTCGGGTTCTCCCAGCGCCGCGAGGCCGTGCGCAAGACGCGCGAGCTGCTCAAGCGGCTCGGGCACTCGGAGATCTCGCCGACCAAGGAGGTCGAGCACCTCTCGGCCGCGGGCAAGCAGATCGTCTCCATGGCGCGAGCGCTCTCGCACGACGCGCGCGTCATCATCATGGACGAGCCCTCGGCGGTCCTCGACTCCGAGGAGGTGGGCAACCTCTTCCGCGTGGTCAAGGAGCTCACCAAGTCCGGGGTCGCCGTGGTCTACATCTCCCACCGGCTCGAGGAGATCCGCGAGATCGGCGACCGCATCACCGTCCTCAAGGACGGCCGGACCGTCGCGCAGAACCTCCCCGTCTCCGAGACGCCGACGGCCAAGCTCATCACCCTCATGACCGGGCGTTCGGTCGAGTACGTGTTCCCGGAGACCGACGGCCCCACCGAGGACGCGCCGGTCGTGCTCGACGTGGCGGGCCTCGCCCTGCGTGGGGTGTTCGAGGACGTCTCGCTCCAGGTGCGGGCCGGGGAGATCGTCGGCCTCGCCGGCCTCGTCGGCGCGGGCCGCTCCGAGATCATCGAGACGATCTACGGCGCCCGGCGCGCGACCGCGGGCACCGTGACGGTCGACTCCAAGAAGCTGCGCGTCGGGTCCGTGGCCTCCGCCGTGGACGCGGGGATCGGCCTCGCGCCGGAGGAGCGCAAGAGCCAGGGCCTCCTCCTCGACGAGCCCGTCTACCGCAACGTCACCCTCTCGACGTTCGCGCGCTTCGCGCGCGGCGGACTCCTCGACGAGGGCGCCGAGCGCAAGGCGGCCAAGGAGCAGGCCGACTCGCTCGAGCTGCGGCCCGCCGGCGTCGACCGCGCGATCCGCACGCTCTCGGGCGGCAACCAGCAGAAGGCGATGCTCGCCCGCTGGCTCGTCCACGGCT
>JAQSXO010000015.1 GCA_029256625.1 Cellulosimicrobium sp.
GCCGGTGGCGACCGCCGACGCGAGCGGCGAGGTCAGCTGGACGTTCGTCGTCCCGGCGGGCACGCCGACGACCGTCACCGGCACCGGCTACACCCCGGACTCGACGGTCACCGTCGAGGTCCGCGACAGCGAGGGCACCGTGGTCGCCACGCTGACCGACATCGCCACCGACGGCGAGGGCGGCTTCACGACCCCGATCACCGTCCCGGTCGACACGACCCCAGGCGACTACACCGTCGTCGGCATCGACGACACCACCTCCACCGAGGCGGAGACCCCGCTCGGCGTCGGCGGTGTCGGGGTGTCGGAGCCGACCGTCACGGTCGACCCGACCACGGCGAACCCCGGCGACGAGGCCACCGTGACCGGCGAGGGCTGGCCTCCGAGCACGACGGTCACGGTCGAGCTCGTGGACGAGGGCGGCGACGTCGTCGCCACGGTCGACGTGGAGACCGACGACGAGGGGAGCTTCACGACCCCGATCACGGTGCCCGAGGACGCGGCGCCGGGCGACTACACCGTGCACGCGTCCGACGACGCCGGGAACGAGGCGGAGGCGCCGCTCGCGGTCGTCGACGCCGGCGAGCGTGCCCTGGTCTCGTCGTTCGTCACGCCTCGCGTGCTGCGCGGTGCCGAGCAGACGTTCGTCGCGTCGGGCTTCGAGCCGGGCGAGGCGGTCCAGGCGGTCATCAACTCGGAGCCGCTGATCCTGCCGGTGGCGACCGCCGACGCGAGCGGCGAGGTCAGCTGGACGTTCGTCGTCCCGGCGGACTTCGAGGTCGGGCCGCACACGGGCACGGCGACGAGCGTCGACGTCGGCGACTCCACGGTCGCGTCGTTCGAGGTCTACCTCACCGCCTCGGGCGACGACGACGGCACAGGCGGCTCCGGTTCGGGCTCCTCGGGAAGCAGCACCGGCAACGGCAACGGTTCGGACTACCTCGCCCGGACCGGCACGGACGACCTGGGCCTGTTCCTGGTCGCCGCGCTCCTGCTGGTCGCCGCCGGCGCCGGCGTCCGGCTCCGCGCGCACCACGCACGCCGAGCGAGCTAGGCGCACCATGACAGAGGGCGCCTGCCGGGAGATCCCGGCGGGCGCCCTCTGTTCGTATCGTGGGCGGCGGACCCGCGCCGTCAGCCGACCCGGTGGAGCCAGCGCACCGGGGCGCCGGCCCCGGCGTAGCGGAACGGCTCGAGCTCGTCGTCCCACGCCTTGCCGAGCGCGAGGTGCAGGGTGTCGCGCATGGCCCACGGCTCGCTCACCTGCTCCAGGGCGGCGCGGATGCGGTCCTCGGGGACGACGATGTTGCCGTGCACGTCGGTCTGGGCGTAGAAGATGCCGAGGTCGGGCGTGTGGGACCAGCGGCCGCCGTCGACGCCGTGGCTGGGCTCCTCGGTGACCTCGTAGCGCAGGTGGGACCAGCCGCGCAGCGCGGAGGCGAGCTTGGCGCCCGTCCCCTGCGGGCCCTGCCACGAGTACTCGGCCCGGTAGAGGCCGCGCGCGGCGGGCTGCTCGGTCCAGTCGAGCGACACGCGCACGCCGAGGACGTTGCCCGCGGCCCACTCCATGTGCGGGCACAGAGCACGCGGTGCTGAGTGCACGTAAAGAACACCGCGGGTGATGGCACCGGCCATGTCTGCCTCCCTAGGTCGAGGTTGCGTCTTCCCCAACGTCCTCACCGAGGGTGGTGTCACAGCACGTCACACGTACGTCGCGGCGTGTCTCGTGCCCATCTTGCACGACATCGCGCGTTCGCGCGAGAGATTCGCCGGGCGTGCCCGGCCGCGGTCAGGCGACGCACGTCGTCACAGGTGGGCGCGCAGCTCCCGCATCGCCTTCTTGCGCACGGAGCGGTCGAGACGGTCGAGGTAGAGCATGCCGTCCAGGTGGTCGCACTCGTGCTGGAGGCAGCGGGCCATGAGCTCGGTGCCCTCCACGACGACCTCGTTGCCGTCGAGGTCCGTCCCCACGACGCGCGCGTACCAGGCGCGTCGCGTCGGGTACCAGAGGTCGGGGACCGAGAGGCAGCCTTCGTCGCCGTCCTGGTAGTCGTCGGAGAGCTCGACGATGCGCGGGTTGAGCACGTACCCGATCTCGTCGTCGATGTTCCAGGAGAAGGCCCGGAGGTTCACGCCGATCTGGTTGGCGGCGAGGCCCGCGCGTCCCTCGTGGTCGACGGTCTCGACGAGGTCCGCGACGAGCGAGCGCACGCGGTCGTCGATGGTGGTGATCTCGTCGCAGGGGGTGCGGAGCACGGGGTCCGGGATGGTCCGGATCTCTCTCATCGCCATGGTCGCCATTCTTCCATGCGTGCGCGGACGGGCGGCCGGCCTCACGGCCGGCGCGCCTGCCCACCGCGTCACATGCGTGCGTAGCGCGCGCGGGCGAACGAGTAGAGCCCGTACGCGGCGAAGCCGAGGCCGACCGCGACGAGCAGCACCGCGCCGAACGGCTGGGCGGCGAGGGTCGCGAACGCGGTGTCGAGCCCGCCCGCCTGCTCGGGGTCGTGCTGCACGGCGGCCACGACGAAGAGCGCGCCGAGCACGCCGAGCGCGATGCCCTTGGCGATGTAGCCGACCCGGCCGAGCGTCACGACGGCACGACCGACGTTCCCGCCCGTGCCGCCCTGCAGGTCCTCGAGGAACTTCTTCCGCCAGCCCTTGACCACGTGGTAGACGCCGGCGGCGACGATCCCGACGCCGACGGCACCGACGAGGAGCACGCCGCCCGGCTTCTGCATGAGCGTCGCCGTCATGCTCTCCTCCTGGCCTGAGCCGCCCGCCGACCCGTTCACGACCTGCACGGCGAGCACCCCGAGCGCGAGGTAGACGACCGCCTTGCCGGCGGCCTTGAGCCGGTCGGACGTCTCGGCGGCGCCGCTCACCGCCACGGTGAGCTGCCACAGCGCGAGCGCGGCGAACGCCACGACGGCGAACCAGAGGAGGGCGGTCCCGCCCGGCGTCTGCGCGATGGCGGTGAGGGCGCCGGTCTGGTCCGCCTGCTCGCTCGACGCCGAACCCGTCGCCACCTGGACGGCCAGGACGCCCACCACGAGGTGGAGCACACCGCTCACCGCGTACCCGGCGCGGGCCAGCAGCTCGAGCGTCCTGCTGCCTCGTGCGCCTCGCGCTGCCGCCTTGCCCGTCGAGCTCATACTCGGTGCCACTGGACCTCCTCGGTCGTCGGGACGCCGCCCCCAGCGCGTCGCCGGGTTCTCCGGCCCGGACACGGTGCCAGTCCTGCGCGTCGCACGCACGTCGAACGGCTCGCCGAGGCCACTCAGATCACGGTTTGGTAACGTGCCGCGGATGCCCTCGACGAACCCACGCCTCGCCGTGCTCGACGGACTCCGGTTCGCGGCCGCTGCGGCGGTGCTCGTGTACCACTTCGTCGCCGTCAACCACCACGCGTGGGGCGAGCGGACGAGCGACTCCCTGCCGGGTGCGCAGGGCGTCGCCGCCTACGGCTCCTTCGGCGTCCAGCTCTTCTTCGTCGTGTCCGGGTTCGTCATCCTCATGACCGCGTGGGGACGAGACGTGCGCGGCTTCGTCGCCTCGCGCGCCGGTCGGCTGTTCCCCGCGTACTGGGCGGCGGTCATCCTCACCCTGGTGCTGCTCGTCCTGGTGATCCCCGGGCGCCGCGACGTCGACCTCCCCCAGGCGGCGGCCAACCTCACCATGGTCCAGCGCGCGTTCGGCATCCCGGACCTGGAGGCCGTCTACTGGACGCTCTGGTCGGAGCTGCGGTTCTACGTCCTCGTCGGCGTGCTCGTGGCGGTCGGCCTCTCCCGCGCGCGCGTGCTCGCCTTCGTCGTGCTGTGGCCCGTCGCGGGGGCGATCGCCACCCAGACGGGCTCCGACCTCGTCGCGACCGTCCTCGTCGCGCCCGACGCCCCGCTCTTCGCCGGCGGGATGGTGCTCTACCTCCTCACGCGGGAGCGCCGCTCGCCGGTCCTGTGGCTGGCGCTCGCGCTCGACATCGTGCTCGCGGCGGCCGTCTCGGGCAGGATCCAGGCGGCCCGCATCGAGAACAGCACCGACGTCGTCGTGTCCCCGACCGTGTGGTGGGTCGCGATCGTCCTGTGCTTCGCCGTCGTCGCGGTCGCCACGCTGACCCCGCTCGCCCGGGTCTCCTGGGGCTGGCTCACGGCCCTCGGTGCCCTGACGTACCCGCTCTACCTCGTGCACTCGTCGTGGGGACGGTGGGTGATCGAGTCGGTGCACCCCTACCTGTCGCGGGCCGCGACGTTGACCCTGGCCGTCGCCGTGTGCCTGGTGCTCGCCTGGGTGATCCACCGCGCCGTCGAGCGCCCGCTCGGGCCGCGGCTGCGCCGCGCCCTCGACCGCGACCTCCGGCGCGACGCCCGTCCCCCGAGCCGACGCGCCCCGGCGCGTCAGGACGCGCCGGTCGCGGCCAGGTAGTCCCGCAGCACGACCGCCTGGTTGTGCTCCTCGTCCTTCGCCCCGTACACGAGCGTCACCACGGGATGCTGCCCGACGACGTCCCGCAGCTCTCTCACGGCCTCGCCGTTCGCGTCGAGCTCGGCCCGGTACCGCTCGGCGAACTCGTCGAACAGGCGCTCCTCGTGGTGGAACCAGTGCCGCAGGTCCGTGGACGGCGCGACCTCCTTGAGCCACAGGTCCACGCGCGCCTTCTCCTTGGTCTCACCGCGCGGCCACAGCCGGTCGACGAGCACGCGGAACCCGTCAGCCTCCTCGGCCGGCTCGTACACCCGCTTGATCCGCACCGTCATGGGGCCATGACACCTCGCGGTGCCACGCACCGCATCCGCAGGGTGGACGTGGACGTGGGCGATCGGCCTGGTGGTGCCCCGTGCAGGACTTGAACCCGCGACCGAGAGATTATGAGTCTCCTGCTCTGACCAGCTGAGCTAACGGGGCGCGCGGGCGAGCATACCGCCCGTCCGGCGGGCCGACCCGGAGCGGCTACGGTGGGGTCGTGTCCTGGTTCCGCCGTCCCAGCCTGCCCGACCCGGTCCGTCGCGCGCTCGACGTCCCGGCGGACGACCGCGTGCTCGCCTCGGCCGAGCTGACCGACGGCTCGTGGGCGGTCGCGACGCGCACCGAGCTCCTCACGAGCGACCCGACGGGCGCGACCGTCGCGCGACGCCCGTGGTCGGACGTGGACCGGGCGGGGTACGCGCCCGAGACCGCCACGATCACGGTCTCGTGGGTCGACGGCGGCGCTCCCCTGGTCCTCCGGCTCGCCGACGCGCGCCGCACGTCGCTCGCCCAGACGCTGCGCGAGCGCGTGCAGTCGTCGGTGGTCCTGTCAGAGACCGTGACGTTCGCCGCAGGGCTCACCGCCCGGGTCGCGGTGCGGCGGGACGGGGACGGCGAGCTCTTCTCGCAGGTCGTCGCGGACCCCGGTGTGGACCTGACCGACCCCGAGGTGACGGCCCGCGTGGACGCGGCGGAGGGGCGGGTCCGGTCGGCGTCCGGACTACCGCTCTGAGCCTGCTAGAGTTTTCCCCGGTCGCTGCGGTGCACACCGTGACGGCCATGATCGATCCCGCGTAGCTCAGCTGGCAGAGCATCCGACTGTTAATCGGACGGTCGTAGGTTCAAGTCCTACCGCGGGAGCCCACGAGCTCGGCCCCGGACCGCACAGCGGTCCGGGGCCGAGCCGTTTCTCCGGCCTTGCCGGCGCTGAGACCCGGCACAGTCGGCGACCGGGAATACGCGACCGTTGCCCGGGGCTTGCGTCTGTCGTGACCACGACGTCCCCCGCCGGAATCGGCCTGCGCTCGGAGCGCGGCCCCGTCCTCCTCGCCCTCATGCTGTCGACGGCCCTCGTCGCGCTCGACGCGACGATCATCGCGACGGCGTCGGCGACGATCGCACGTGAGCTCGGCGGGTTCGCGCAGCTCCCCTGGCTGTTCTCGAGCTACCTGCTCGCCCAGGCGGTCGGGACGCCGGTCTTCGGCAGGCTGTCCGACGTCCTCGGCCGCAAGCGCCTCATGCTGGCCGGGGTCGCCCTCTTCTTCCTCGGGTCCGTGCTGTGCGGGTTCGCGTGGTCGATGCCCGCGCTCGTCGCCGGTCGTGTGCTCCAGGGCCTCGGGGCCGGTGCGGTCATGCCCGTCTCGCAGACGATCGCCGCCGACATCTACACGCTCGAGGAGCGCGCGAAGGCGCAGGGCTACCTCGCGTCGGTGTGGGCGATCTCGTCGGTCGTCGGCCCGACGCTCGGCGGCGTGTTCTCGGAGTTCGTGAGCTGGCGCTGGATCTTCTTCGTCAACGTGCCGCTCTGCGCGCTGGCCGCGTGGATGCTGCACCGCCGGTACCACGAGTCGCCGCGCGAGGGAGCGCGCGAGCCCATCGACTACGCCGGTGCCGCGCTCCTCACCGCCGGCAGCACGCTGCTGCTGCTCGGGCTGCTCGAGGGCGGGTCCACGTGGGCCTGGGCCTCACCCGCGTCGCTCACGGTCCTCGGCGCCGCGGTCCTCCTGCTCGGCGTCTTCGCGGTGCACGCACGGCGCACGCGCTACCCCGTGGTCGACCTCGCGATCCTGCGCCGGTGCGTCGTCGGGGTCTCGACGGCCGTCTCGCTCCTCGTCGGCGTGATCGTCCTCGCGCTGTCCACGTACGTGCCGATCTACGCCCAGGGCGTCCTCGGCGTCGGGCCGCTCGCCGCAGGCTTCGCGCTCGCGGCGATGACGGTCGGCTGGCCGATCTCCGCCTCGAACGCCGGGCGCCTCTACCTGCGGATCGGCTTCCGCTGGACCGCCGTCATCGGTTCGGCGCTCGTCCTCGCCGGCACCTCGCTCACGCTCCTGCTCGGCGCGTCGTCGTCGGTCTTCGCGGTCGCCGCGACGACGTTCGTCGTCGGCGTCGGGATGGGGCTGACCGCCGTCCCGACGCTCATCGCCGCCCAGTCGTCGGCCGCGTTCACGGAGCGCGGCGCCGTGACGGGCACCAACATGTTCGCGCGGTCGCTGGGGTCGGCCGTCGGCGTCGCGGTCTGCGGCGCGATCATCAACGCCCGCACGACGCTCGGCGCCGACGGCACGCCCGAGGGTCCCGGACTCATGGCCGCGATCCACGTGGTGTTCATCGTGCTCACCGCGAGCGCCGTGGTCCTCCTCGTCCTCGCGGCCCTCATGCCGCCGGACCGTCAGGCCGCGCGCGACCGCCGGGCGGCGACGGCCGCCGCGGCCGCGGACGCGACGGACTGACCTCCCGGACGGCTCAGGCGATCTCGCCCTCGCGCAGCGTGCGGCGCTCCGCCTCGACGGCGAGGAGGGCGGCGAACGCCTCCTGGTACGCGGCGAGGTCGGCCGCGGGGTCGAGGCGCTGGAGGCGGCTCTTCGCGTCGGCGACGCGGCGGGTGAGCCCGAGGTCGACGAGGCCGCGCACGACGCCGGCGACGTAGCCGCCGACGACGTTCTCCCGGTCCTCCGGCAGGGGCGCGACCGCGAGCTCGGTCACGAGGCCGCGCACGGGCTCGGCCGCCTGCTCGACGACGGCCTCGACCCAGTGCCCGGCACCGAGGGCTGCGCCCTCACGCACGCCGCCCGCGGCGCGGATCGCGGCGTGGACGGCGCGCCAGGCCGGGACCGCGAACGCGTCCTCGCCGAGGTCGTCGAAGACCGGCGGCACGTGCTGCGGGTACTGGAGGACGGCGACGAGCGCGAGGCGCTCGCGGCGCGCCACGGGGTCGCGCGGGTCGGGCGCCGGCAGCGCGGGGACCTCCGGCTCGGGTGCGGGAGCCTCCGCGCCCGGGCGGACGTCGTCGGACCGCGCGGTGCGGACCGGACCGGGCGCGCTGCCCCGCTTGGCGGCGGCCGCCACCTCGCGGCGGACGCGCTCGGCGTCCATGCCGATCCAGCCGGCGAGCATGCGCGCGTACTCGGGGCGCAGCGCGGCGTCGCGGATCCCCGCGACGCCGGGCGCGGCGGCTCGCAGCGCGCCGACGCGCCCCTCGGCGGTGTCGAGGTCGAACGTCGCGAGCGTCGTCCTGATGACGAACTCGAAGAGGGGCTGCCGCCCGTCGACGAGGGCGCGCACGGCGTCGGGGCCGCGCGCCATGCGCAGCTCGCACGGGTCCATGCCGCTCGGCTCGACGGCCACGAACGTCTGGGCGTAGAAGCGCTGGTCCTCGCCGAACGCGCGCACGGCGGCCTTCTGGCCCGCCGCGTCGCCGTCGAACGTGAAGACGACCTCGCCCCCGACGGACGCGCCCGACGCGAGCTGCATGCCGCCCCCGGCGGTCGTGTCGCCGAGGAGCCGGCGCACGATGCGCGCGTGGTCGGAGCCGAACGCCGTGCCGCACGTCGCGACGGCGGTGGTCACGCCCGACAGGTGCGCCGCCATGACGTCGGTGTACCCCTCGACGACGACGACGCGCTTCTGCTTGGCGATCTCGCGCTTGGCGAGGTCGATGCCGTAGAGGACGTGGGACTTCTTGTAGAGCGACGTCTCGGGCGTGTTGAGGTACTTGGGCCCCTGGTCCTCGTCGTAGAGGCGGCGCGCGCCGAACCCGACGATCTCGCCCGTGACGTCGCGGATGGGCCACACGAGACGCCCGCGGAACCGGTCGTAGATGCCCCGCTGACCCTGGCTCATGAGGCCGGACGCGACGAGCTCGGCCTGGGTGAAGCCGCGACCCTGGAGGTGGCGCTGGAGGTTGTCCCAGCCGGTGGGCGCATACCCGACGCCGAAGTGCTCGGCGTCGGCGCGGTCGAAGCTGCGCTCCGCGAGGAACGCGCGGGCGGCCTGCGCGCCGGGGGCGAAGAGCTGCTCGGAGAAGTACTGGGTGGCCACGCGGTGCGCCTCGAGCAGCCGCTGACGCCGGCCCGGCTCCTCGCGCGGGCGCTGCGGCCCGCCGGAGTCCTCGTAGCGGAGCTGGATCCCCACGCGGTCGGCGAGGTACTCGACGGCCTCGACGAACGTCAGGCCGTCGATCTTCTGGACGAACGAGATGACGTCGCCGCCCTCGCCGCACCCGAAGCAGTGCCAGCGCCCCACGCCGGGGCGCACGTGGAACGACGGCGACCGCTCGTCGTGGAAGGGGCACAGGCCCTTGAGGGAGCCGACGCCGGCGGTCTTGAGGGTGACGTGCGCGGAGACGATCTCGTCGATCCGTGCGCGGTCGCGGACGGCTTCCACGTCCTCGCGTCGAATCAGGCCTGCCACGGAGCGAGTCTATGCGCCCGGGCGGCGCCCCGGGCGTGGCTCGACGGCGTCGTCGGTCACCCCCGTGCCGGCCCCGACGCCGCCGGCACGAGCGCGGCGCGCGACGCCGCGCAGCGTCGCGCGTAGGCGCCCGGCGTGGACCCGGTCGCGCGGGCGAAGTCGGTGCCGAGGTGCGCCTGGTCGTAGTAGCCGACGGCGGTCGCGAGCGCCGCGAGGTCCTGGTCGGGGTCGGCCGCGAGCAGGTCGGCCGCGAGGTGCACGCGGTGGCGCTGCAGGGCCCACTTGGGGCTCACGCCGACGTAGGTGGCAAAGAGGCGCTGGAGCGAGCGCGACGACGTCCCGACGACCGCCGCGAGGTCGCCGACGCCCGCCCCGGGCCCGAGCTCGCCGCCCACGAGGGCCGCGAACACGCGCGCGACGCGGTCGAGGTCGCGCCCGGCACGGGCGGTCCGGGCGCGCTGGGCCCGCGCACGCAGGAGCGGCTCGACGGCGCGCGCCGCGTCCTCGTCCCGGCCCGCGCTGGCGAGTCCGAGCGCGGTGGCCCCGGTGCGCTCCGCCGTGGGGCCGAGGAACGCCGCCGTGGGCACCTGGACGCCCGGGCGTACGGCGTCCGGGTGCCCGAGCAGCACCCGGAACGCGCCGGGCCGCAGCTTGGTCCCGACGACGACGCCCGACCCGGTCAGGGTGCGCTCGAACAGCCCGGGCGGGATGCCGTGCGCGACGTAGCCCGACTCCTCGGCGACGACGTTCGCGACGGGGTGCGGCACGAGGACCTGGGTGAACGACTCCCCCGGCGACAGGTCCCAGCGCACGACCCAGTGCCGCTCCACGAGGTCCGCGAGGTCCGGCGCAGGCTCCGTGCGCACGAGCTCGAACCCGCGCCGCGCGGCGGCGGGGTCGACGAGCCCTCGCAGGGACGTCGTCGGGCCGCGCCTAGGCCCTGCCCCCGCGTCGGCGCGGCCATACGGTTCGAACACCTGTCGCATTCCTCCAAGACTGGCACGGCCTGCCGACACGAGCATGGTGGGACGGCCCGCACCCGCGCGGCCGACCACGACGAGGAGGACACCATGGAGATGTCGGCACTGCACCCCAACGTCACGGTGAGCGGCGCGCGCGAGGCGATCGCGTACTACGAGGCGGCGCTCGGCGCCGAGGTGATCGACACGATCACGGCGGCCGACAAGATCATCCACTCCGACCTGCGGCTCGTCTCCCCCGCCGGGACGTCCACGTTCACGGTCGCGGAGGCGTTCCCGCCCGACTCCGTCGCGCCCGAGGCCGGGGCACCGACGCACGCGTCGTTCACGATCCCGGTCGAGGACACCGACGCCGCGTACGCGCGGGCGATCTCTGCCGGCGGGTCGAGCATCGCGGAGCCCGCGGACTGGTTCGAGGGGTTCCGGCAGGCCGCGGTCCGCGACCCGTTCGGGCACCGCTGGTTCTTCGTGACCGTCGCGGACTCCGTGACGGCCGCGGACGTGCAGCGCGCCAGCGACGCCTGGGTGGCCGAGCAGGCCTGAGCCGGCCGCGGGACGCGCCCGTCGGCGTCAGGCCGGCGGGCGCACGAGGCGCGCGTGGAACTGCATCGCCGAGACGTCGGTGAGCGAGGCGACCTGGTCCACGACGACGCGCAGCCGGGCCGCGTCGTCGGGCGCGGCCTCCCAGTCCGCCGCGAAGGACGGCTCGAGCGCGACGGGCGCACGGTCGGAGAAGACCTGGACGAGGTCGGCGATGACCTCGCGCTGGCGCTGGTAGAGCGGCTCCTGCTCGCGCGGCGCCATGACGTAGGCGACCGCGACGCCCTTGAGCACGAGGATCTCCGCGACCGTCTCGTCCGGGACCACGAGCCGCGCGGCGTACCGGGTGAGCGGCCCGTCCCCGTAGAGGGCGCGCGTCGCGTCCTGCGCGGCTCCGGTGAACCGGCCGATGAGCTGGCTCGTCGCGTCCTTGAGCGCGGCGAGCGCACGGCGCGACCCGTCGAACCCGGTGACCAGGTGCCCGGTGCCCTGCAGGCGCGTGATCGCGGCGTCGAGCGCCGCCTCGTCGTACGCGGTGCCGTACCAGGAGTGGACCGCGCGCACGACGCGCGCGCGCTCGTCGGGGTCGTCGAGCACAGCGAGCTCGATGCGCCCGCCGACGACGGCGTCCTCGACGTCGTGCACGGAGTACGACACGTCGTCCGCGAGGTCCATGACCTGCGCCTCGAGACACTTGACCTGGCTCGGCGCGCCCGCGCGCAGCCAGTCGAACACGGGCCGGTCGTCCTCGTAGACGCCGAACTTGTGCGTGGGCCGGCCGTCCGCGCGCAGCGGCGCCTCCCCCGCGCCCCACGGGTACTTGACGCTCGCGTCGAGGCTCGCGCGCGTGAGGTTGAGCCCGTACGAGCGGCCGTCCTCGACGACCTTGGGCTCGAGCCGCGTGAGGAGGCGCAGCGTCTGCGCGTTGCCCTCGAACCCGCCGACGTCGACCGCGAGGTCCGCGAGCGCCCGCTCGCCGTTGTGCCCGAACGGTGGGTGCCCGAGGTCGTGCGCGAGGCACGCGGTGTCGACGATGTCCGGGTCGCACCCGAGCGCCTTGCCGATCTCGCGACCCACCTGCGCGACCTCGAGCGTGTGCGTCAGCCGGGTCCGGACGAAGTCGTCGCTGCCCGGCCCGAGCACCTGCGTCTTGGCGCCGAGGCGCCGCAGCGCCGACGAGTGGACGATGCGCGCACGGTCGCGCTCGAACGGCGTGCGCGCGCGGGACTTCGCGGACTCGACGAACCACCGCTCGGTGTCGGCGTCCGAGTACGACGCCGTGCCCTCCTCGCCGCGCGCCGGGCGCGGCCCGGTCCCCACGACCGCGGGGTCGAACGCCTCCTGCTCGAACGTCTGCACGGGCCCCAGCGTAACGACGCCGGTCAGGACGTGGCGGGAGCCAGGTCCGCGAGGCCGCGGTAGACGCCGGTGCGCAGCTCGCGCGCCCACGCGTCGGCCTCCGGCATGCCGAGCTCGTACGCGACGGCGATCTCCGCCTCCACGTCGTACGGCACGCGCACGTGCTGGAGCGAGAAGGGTGCCGGGTCGGGCGAGCCCGGCACGCCCTCGAGGACCGCGTAGACGGGTGTCGGCTCGTCGAGGGGGTTGCCGACGCTTCCGGTGTTGAACAGCGTGCGGCCCCGGTAGGTCTCGACGTAGGCGTCGTGGACGTCGCCGTACCCCACGACGGAGGGCTCGTGACCGGGACCGGTCAGGTCGGTCGCGGCGAACATGCCCGCGAACTCCTCGGGCGTGTGCTGGAAGTGCACCTTGGTGTGCACCGACGCGGCCGAGGCGTGGAAGAGGCGCACGCGCCGACCGCTCAGCAGCAGGTCGTGGCTGAGCGGGAGCGTGCCGAACCAGTCCCGCTGGTCCGCGCGCAGCTCGTCGCGCCACCACACCTGCTCGGGCAGGCCGTCGTCGGGAGTACCGGGCAGGAAGTCCTCCCAGTTGCCGCGCACGGTCACCGCGCACGCCTCCCGGCACCGGTCGACGACCTCCCGCCCGCGCGGGCCCTTGCCGACCATGTCGCCGAGGTTGAGGATCGTCGTCACGCCACGGGACGCCGCGTCGGCGAGGACCGCGTCGAGCGCGGACAGGTTGCCGTGGACGTCCGAGAGGATCGCGATGCGCTCGACGGTCACGCCGCGATCCTGCCACGGCCGCAGTGTCGAGAAGGGCGCTCTCGGCGGCGCGTCGCGAGACACGGGCGTAGCCTCGCGCACATGGGTGCAGCGCACGCGCTCGAGCTGCGGGCCGTCACCGTCGACGGCCTGGTCGAGGTCGTCCCGTACGTCGACGGCCGCTCGCTCGTCGACCTCGTCGGACGGCACGAGTCGGCGCGCGGCTACTCCCCCGCGGGCGCGTACGGCGGGCTGGTCCCGGCGTACTTCCGCTACGGCGACGCCGCGCACCAGTGGTACGGCCGCGGTCGGACGCCGTCGGGCGGGCACGCGTGGGTGCTCGCGTGCGACTGCCACGAGGCGGGCTGCTGGCCGTTCGAGGTGACCGTCGACGCCGACGCGACGACGGTCACCTGGCGCGACCTGACCCAGCCGTTCCGTCCCGAGTGGGACTACTCCGCGCTCGGCCCGCTCACGTTCGACCGCGCGCAGTACGACGCGGCCGTGCGCCAGGTCGCGCACCTCTTCCGCTGAGCCCTCAGCCCAGGCGCCACACCCCGACGGCCGGGCCGTCGCCCGCGAGCCGCGCGCCGCCGTCGTGCCGAGCGAGGTCCAGCGTGCCGTGCAGCCGCTCCGCGTCCTCGCGGCCCACGAGCGCCGGGTGCAGCGTGACGCCGTCCCACGGCGCACGCGCGAGCGCGACGAGCACGCGCTCGTCGGGGGTCTCGCGCAGGTAGACGAGGGCGTCGTCGTCGACGTGCACCCAGCGCAGGCCGCCGTGGCGCAGTGCGTCGGAGCCGCGCCGCACCGCGACGAGCGCGCGGTAGAGGTCGAACGTGGCGCCGTCCCAGCGTGCGCCGTCGCCCCACGGCATGGTCGCGCGGCCGTGCTCGCCGTTGAGGCCCGTGAGCCCCACCTCGTCGCCCGCGAACACGACCGGCGTGCCGGGGTAGGTGAGCAGGAGCGTCGCTGCGACCTCGACCATCTCGCGCGAGCCGACGATCGAGCGCAGGCGCGGGGTGTCGTGCGAGCCGAGCATGTTCCACTGCGACGCCGTGACGCGCCACGGCAGCACGGCGTCGAACTCGCGCATGGTCGCGACGACGTCGCGCCCCCCGCGCCGCGGCGTGCGCACCGGCAGCCCGAGGTACGGCACGGGCGAGTCCGCCGGCGACAGCCACGTCCAGGCCGGGCGCGTGAACGCGGAGTAGTTCATGTTCGCGTGCCAGCCGTCGCCCGCGAGGTCGCCCGACGCGTCGTGGAAGTGCTCCGCGACGAGCGCCGCCTCGGGGTTCGCCGCGCGCATGGTCGCACGCAGGCGCCGCGCGACCTCGAGCGTGCGGTCCTCGGCACCGAACCGGCCGGTCATGTTCGCGACGTCGATCCGCCAGCCGTCGAGCCGGAACGGCTCGCCCAGGTAGCGCCCGACGACGGAGCCCGGCCCGTCGATCATGCGCGCCCCGAGCTCGGCCGAGCCGTACGACAGCTTGGGCAGCGACGCGTGCTCGAGCCAGCCCACGTACCCGGGCTCGCCGTCGGTCCAGTAGTAGAAGTCGCGCTCCGGCGCCCCGGGGTCCGCGAGCGCCCGCGCGAACCACTCGTGCCCGGCGCCCGTGTGGTTGGTCGTGAGGTCGCCCATGACGCGCAGCCCGCGCGCGTGCGCGGCGCGGATCAGCGACGCGTAGGCGGCGTCGCCGCCGAGCAGCGGGTCGACGTGGTCGAACGTGCTCGCGTCGTAGCGGTGGTTGGACCGGCCAGGGAAGACGGGGGTCGTGTACAGGGTCGTCACGCCGAGCGCGACGAGGTGGTCGAGCCGCTCCTCGACCCCCGCGAGGTCGCCCCCGTAGAACTGGGTGCCGACGTCAGGCCCCGACCCGTGCGGCTCGTCGCCCCAGGCCGCGGGGACGGCCCACTCCGGGAGCGGGCGGCCGTCGGCCGCGGCCGAGCGCGCGAACCGGTCCGGGAAGACCTGGTAGACGACGCCGTCGCGCATCCATGCCGGCGCGCCCTCGTGGACGGTGAGGCGGAAGTCCGCGGCGTCGGGCACGTCGCGGTCCCACACCCCGCGGCCGTTGAGCCAGCGATAGCCGCGCTCGCCCTCGTCGAGGAAGAACCGGTACCCGGTCACCGGGTTGTGCACGAGCACCTCGGCGACGTACCAGTCCTCGTGCTCGTCCGAGCGGTCGAGGCGCGCGGGCGCGAGCCGGGGCTCGCCGTCGCGCACGGTGCGCAGCCACACGTCGCGCACGCCCGCAGACCGCGGGACGCGCACGCGGACGGGGACCGTGTCCCCGAGTGCGGGGACGCCCTCGGGGACGTACAGCGCCGAGCCGTCGTGGTGCGGGACGGGGGTCACGACGTCGCGCACGCGGTCAGCCCTTCACGGAACCGGCGGTGAGCCCGCCGACGATGTACTTCTGGAGGTAGAGGAACAGCGCGAGCACGGGCAGCGCGGAGATCACGGCGCCGGCCGTGAACAGGCCCCAGTTGGCCTCCTTGAGCGACGACACCCACCCGTAGAGCCCGACGGCGAGCGTCCAGTTGCGCTCCGACGTGAGGACGATGCGCGCGATGATGAACTCGCCGAACGTGCTGATGAACGACAGCAGCGCGACGACCGCGAGGATCGGCGCCACCAGGCGCAGGATGATCGTCCAGTAGATCTGCGAGTGCGTGGCGCCGTCGATCTTGGCGGCCTCGTCGAGCTCGCGCGGGACCGTGTTGAAGAACCCGTACATGAGGAACGTGTTCACGCCGAGCGCGCCGCCCAGGTACACGGCGATGAGGGCGATCTTGCTGTTCAGGCCGAGGATCGGGACGACGTTCCCGAGCCCGATGAGCAGCAGGAAGATCGCCACGAACGCGAGCATCTGCGGGAACATCTGGACGATGAGCAACGACGTGAGGCCCATGCGGCGCCCGGCGAACCGGAAGCGCGAGAAGGCGTACGCGGCGGCCGCGCCCATGAGGACCGTGCCGACGGACGTCGCGACCGCGATCACGAGGGTGTTGCCCATCCACGTCCAGAACATCGTGGTGCCGAGCTCGGCGTAGTTCGCGCCGCTCACGTCCGAGAAGAGCGTGTTGGAGCCGGTGAGCGTGCCGTTCTCCGACAGGGAGGCCGACAGGACGTAGACGAGCGGGAAGGCCGCGTAGACGACGGCGATCACGCCGACGACGTGCCGCCAGCCGAGCTCCGAGAACCAGCGGCCCGGCTTCATGCGGGTCCGCGAGATCGAGGACGGGGCGGGCCGACCGCCGACGACGGGGGGTGCCTGGGTGGTCGCCATGTCAGCTGATCTCCTCGAACTTGCGCGTGCTGCGGAAGGCGATGGCCGAGATCGTCCCCACGATGACGAAGATGACGATCGACAGCGCGCTCGCGAGACCGAAGTCCTTCTGCGCGGACCCGTCGACACCCGAGATCGAGTACACCATCGAGATGAGGATGTCGGTGTGGCCGAGCGGGACGGACGCGTCGGCGAACCGTGGACCACCGCCGGTGAGCATGTAGATGAGCGTGAAGTTGTTGAAGTTGAAGGCGAACGACGAGATGAGGAGCGGCGCGGTCGCGATGAGCAGGAGCGGCAGCGTGATGGACCGCCACATGCGCCAGCGTCCTGCGCCGTCGATCTTCGCCGCCTCCGTCACGTCGCCCGGCAACGACTGGAGGGCGCCCGTGCAGATGAGGAACATGTAGGGGAAGCCCAGCCACAGGTTCACGCCGAGCACCGAGAGCTTCGCGAGCCACGGGTCCGTGAGCCAGGGGATGTGCGCGCCGCCGAGGATCACCTCGTTGACGAACCCGAACCGCGTGTTGAGCAGGCCGGACCACAGCAGCGCGGCGAGGAACCCCGGGATCGCGTACGGCAGGATCATGAGCGTGCGGTAGACCTTGCGCCCGCGCATCCGCGTGTCGTTGAAGACGATCGCGAGGAAGAGACCGAGCAGGAACGTCGTGACGACCGAGCCGATCGCGAAGACGAACGTCCACACGAGGATCTTGACGAACGGCTGCGCGTAGCGGGCGTCGGAGAACGCGGTGACGAAGTTGTCGACGCCGACGGGCACGCGCCACCCGACCGCGAGGGTCGAGCCGTCGGGAGCCTCGAACTGGCCCTCGTCGTTCGGGGTGTAGACGGTCCCGGTCGTCGTGTCGGTCATGGTGTCCGCCGCGGCGTCCCACTCGAGCGCCGAGGTGTAGACGTAGCCGGTCCGCGCGTCCGTGGTGCGGATCGACCCGTCCTCCGGGTCGTCCGAGACCGGCACACGGAGCTCGGTCACCTCGGCCTGGCGCTGGAGCACCTGGTCGCGGGGCAGCACGGTGAAGCCGGGGACGTCGGTCGCGCGCCCGTCCTCGACCGTCGCGCCGTCCACGGTGGCGAGCGGCCGGTCTGCCGTCCCGGCCTCGACCTCGCCGTCCTCGGTGACGACCGCGAAGCCGAGCGCGTCGCCGTCCTCGACCACGGTGAGAGCCGCGACGCGGCGCTCGTTCTGGATCAGCAGCGCGGAGACCGCCTGCTCCTTGGTCGCGTTGTGCCCGGTGCCGTAGTTGGTGAAGGCGACGTACCCGGTGTAGCCGACCACGAAGATCTGGTAGACGAGGAGGAAGAGCAGCCCGGGAAGGATGTACTTGAGCGGCAGCGCGCGCTTCGAGAAGTACACCCAGTTCGCGGCGACCAGCATCGCCAGGGACGCCGCGAGGATCCCGTACGAGCCCTCGGTCCACGCGGACCAGACCACGTACACGCCGAGCGCGTCGACGACGGCCATGAGCGCGAGCTTGACGAAGAACCCGGGGCTGTAGTCGCGCGCGTGCGAGGCGTCCGCCGCGCGCAGCCCACGGGTGCGCCGCGGCGGCGGCCCGTCGGTTCCGAGTGGGCCGACTTCCGCGTCGGTCGTGGTCTGTGGGGCGGACATCCTGGTGCCTCCGAGGTCGTGACGCGGTTCGTCCCGCGTCGTCCCGTGTGTCGTCGTGCCGCGTCGCGGCCGGTGCCGGACCGGCGGTGACGCCGTCGCGGCGCGCAGGTGACCCTGCGCACCGCGACGGCAGTCCGGTCCGAGCCGGGTCAGGAGTCCATCGCACCCTGGATGTCGGCGATCATCTTGTCCCAGGTGGGGACGGGGTCAGCACCGCTGACGATCGCGGCCTCCGTGACGCCCCAGAAGCTCCAGACGGACGCCATCTCGGGGATCGAGGGCATCGGCACGGCCTCGGCACCGACGGCCCGGAAGCCCGCGACGATCGGGTCGCCCGCCGAGGCGGAGTCGGCCGCGACCGTCAGCGCCGGCGGACGGTTGCCTGCCTGGTAGAGGGCGAGCTGCGCCTCCTCGGTCGAGAGGAAGTTGACGAGGAAGTCGTTCGCGACGATCGCGTTCTTGCTCTCGGCGCTGAGGTAGAAGCCCTGGACGCCGACGAACGGCTGCGCGGGCTGCCCGCCCGCGGTCGGGATCGGGTCGATCGACAGGTCCATGCCCTCGAACGAGTCGATCATCCACGGGCCGCCGACGATGAACGGGGACTGGCCGTTCTTGAACGCCTCGACGGCGATGTCGTACGTGGTGTCCTGGCTGAGCACGCCGGCCGCACCCTGGGCGCCGAGCCACTGCGCGAACGCCTGGCCCTCGGGGCCGCCCATCGCGAGCTCGGACGTGTAGCTGCCGTCCTCGTTCTGCGTGAAGACGGGGGCGCCGAACGACGTCTGGAACGGGTAGTGGGTGTACGGGTCGCCCTTGTCACCGTCCGACTGGACCAGGATCGGGAACTGCGTCCCTGCGGCCTGGCCGGCGGCGACGGCCTCGTCCCACGTGGCGGGCGCCTCCGGCGCGAGGACGGTGTTGCGGATCAGGGCGATGTTCTCGATCGCGTAGGGCAGGCCGTAGACCTGGCCGTCCTGCGTGAACGCCTGGATCGAGACGTCCTCGAACTCGG